>NZ_JAQMTJ010000066.1:0-18754 GCF_028330815.1 Dolichospermum lemmermannii CS-548 | reverse complement strand
GGCTACAGCTATGCCGAGACGAGATAAATCAGGGGTTTCTCCTTAATAAAACACTTCTTTGCGCTGATGGTTATTCCTACTTGCTAATTAATTCTATCATGTCACCGCGAATAAATTCGCCGTTGGCACTTCCTCCACACATCTATTGCCAAGTGGCTTCCGTGCCTTTCGTTCTATTTGGTGAAAGGATTAAACTGTAACTTCTTGCCATTCTAAGCGGTCAAGTGTGCGGGATCTTTCTAAAGCCCGTTCAAAACTGTCTAGTTTGGCATCAATTGTTAAAGGTTCACCAATGTAGCCTTGAATTGCTTCCTGGGTTTTCAAACCATTGCCAGTGATATAAACCACTGTAGTTTCATCTGGATCAATTTTGCCAGCTTCTACTAATTTTTTAAGAACAGCAACGGTTGTACCACCTGCGGTTTCGGTAAAGATACCTTCGGTTTCTGCCAATAGTTTGATACCTTCGATAATTTCGGCATCATTAACTGATTCAATATTACCATTGGTTTTTTGGGCGATTTCTACAGCATATACGCCATCGGCAGGGTTGCCAATCGCAATGGATTTAGCAATTGTGTTAGGTTTAACTGGTTGAATAAAGTCTCTACCTTCTTTAAAAGCTTTCGCAATGGGGGAACAACCTTCCGCTTGAGCGCCACTAAAGCGAACATCTTTATCCTCTACCAAACCAACTTCGACAAATTCTTGGAAACCTTTATAGATTTTGGTAAACAAAGAACCAGAAGCTAAAGGGGCAACTATATGATCTGGTAATTGCCAACCTAGTTGTTCTGCAACTTCAAAGGCTAATGTCTTAGAACCTTCAGAGTAGTAAGGACGCAGGTTAATATTCACAAAACCCCAACCGTGGGTATTGGCAACTTCTGAGCAAAGACGATTAACTTGATCATAGTTGCCTTTGACTGACATCAGGGTAGGACTATAAATCAAGCTACCGATGACTTTACCAGCTTCTAAGTCAGAAGGGATAAATACACAGCAATCTAAACCAGCGTAGGCGGCGATCGCTGCGGTAGAATTTGCTAAATTACCTGTACTAGCACAAGAAACAGTCGTAAAACCCAATTCTCTTGCTCTACTGAGGGCAACTGACACCACCCGATCCTTAAAGCTCAGGGTGGGCATATTGACGGCATCATTTTTAATATAAAGTTTATTTAGACCCAGGCGACGGGCAAGACGGTGGGAACGCACCAAGGGAGTCATTCCTGTTCCCACATCTATATAATCATCTGTAGCAACTGGCAAAAAGTGACGATAGCGCCAGATAGAATTGGGACCAGCTTCAATAGTTTCTCGACTAACTAAACTCCGCAGCACATTGTAATCATATTTGACTTCCAACGGTCCAAAACACAATTCACATACATGAGTGGCTTTAAGTTCGTATTCTGCTCCACATTCTTTACACTTCAAAGCCTTGAGAATAGAAGTGTTGGCTTGGTTGAGGTTTGTAATCGCCTGAGTCATAATTTTGCGTTCCCTGGGTATCCGTCAACTTTGGAATGATACTAGCACAAGGCAAAATCCACGTCAAACATACCCGACCATTTTTATCGGGTTTGGTTACTCAAGGGTTAGAACTGGTTGACGGATTTTTAGTTAAGTTCTCATTAATAATTAAATCCCATATTCCGCACTTCATTTTGTAATATGCGAATATTTCCTTAGTTTTATTTTTATTGTCTTTAAAAATACATATTTTATCAAATACTTTAAGCTTTAATACGTAAGATTTTGAACCTTATTAAGAATAATTCTTGAAAAGGGTCATACTAGATTATGAGTGTGGAATGTCGGTTAAAAAATAATCCCTTTGTGAAAGTAAGTTGTAATTTTTCAAGGGGGCAGGTAGATGAGAAAATCTATCAAGAATTAGAATATGATTCCTGAACTTCAGCCAGAACGACTACAAAACTTGAGTCAAGAATTACAATTTGCTATTAATACTAATAATATCTCCTCCATGGAGGATCACAGTCAAGAAACCAGAAGAGAAATTCGCAATTTACCTGATGAAGTCCAGTTAGTACAAGGTTGTATTCTCGCTATCCAACAAGCCAAAGCCGTTGCCCCTACTGAAGCTAATGCCATGTCTGACAAACTCTCTCGGATGTTAAATGCAGCCATCAGTAGTGATAGTAATGAGGTAGATCATTTATAGCGGGAATTAAAACCAGATGTGCAACATTGGTTAAATCAAGAATTACCCAGTCATAGTATTATCACGGGACTTACGCGATGAACACCAAAACTAAAGTTGATTGTCCTGTTTGCGGGTATCAAGGAATTGAGGGCAACATTTGTCCTAATTGTGATACTGATGTTTCTCTAATTCGCTCATTGGCAGAATTACCCCAGCAGCCAAAATCCTGGACAACAGGCATCGCTATCTTAATGCTGATGATTGGTATTACTATCGGTGTAGGAGGTAGTTTTTTTGCCCTGCAAACAGCTATATATACCGCAACAGTTCCTAAACCTACAGTTACTACTACTCCTAATCTCAGTCCCCAGGTAATTACCCCTGTCATTCCTAAACCAGCGTCACCACTAGCCACTTATACCGTAAAATCAGGAGATACTCTTAGTAGTATTGCTGGCAAGTTTTGTAGTAAACCTACTAATTGGCAATTAATCGTTGCCGCTAACGCCGAATTACAAAAACGGGAAAATAAATTAGATATAGATCAGGAGTTGAAAATTCCTAGTAGCTGTAAAAAGAAAACCCCATGATGATAGTTGATAGCTTCAAACAAGCTAGTCAGAAAGCTGAAAATTTTGCCCAAAAAAAACAACTGCGGGAAGCGGTAATTACTGCGGAAACGCTTTTGAGTAATCATCCTCATTCCCAAATTAACACTTGGGCTAACAAAATTCTAACTGTGCTATCTAAAGAGATTTCCCGTGCCTGACTTATCCCCAAACTATCTAATTAGTTTAGAATTACGAGAATTACTCGTCCAAAAACTCGGCATTCTGCAAAAAGATAATGTAGTATTACAGCAGTCTTTGAGAGAACAGCAAACCCAAACTACAGCCCAAACAGAAGATTTATTCTGGGAACTTTTAGAAGTTGCTGATGCCTTAGAAGCTTTATTAGACTATCTAGAAAACAATCCCAATCCTAGTCCAGAATTTATCGAACGCTTACCCAGATCCATAGGTGCAGTTAATCGCAAGTTTCTCGGTGTTTTAGGAAAGCGCCAACTTTTACCTATAGAATTACAAGAAGGCACAGAACCAGATTTTAACTTATGTCGCGTCATTGATCGGGAAGAAAGAACAGATATCCCAGACCAAACAATCACTAAAATTGTCCGTCGCGGATTTCATTTAGGTGAAAAAGTCCTCCGTCCCACAGAAGTCATTACCGCTAAATCAGATAATGGTCATTAGTCCGTTGTCCGTTGTCCGTTGTCAGTAGGGGCGAAGCATTTGGAAGATAAATTATCGGTCATTGCCAAAAATAGTTCTCCAAATGCTTCGCCCGTACAGTTGTCCGTTGTCCGTTGTCCGTTGTCCGTTGTCCATTGTCAGTGGGAAACATCTTCTCCCTGCTCCCTGCCTCCCCTACTCCTCTATCCCCCTTACACTGTTAACTATGACTCCTCACGAAAGTGATATAAAAGATGCTTCTTCACAAACAAAAATCTGGAGTGGTTGGCAGGAAAATTTAGTTTTAATAACTATTGCCCTGTGTTTAGCTCTGCTAATTCGGACATTTATCGCTGAACCACGCCTGATTCCATCAGAATCAATGTACCCTACTTTACACACAGGCGATCGCTTGGTCATAGAAAAAGTATCATACCGGATTCATCCTCCTAAAATCGGCGATATCGTCGTTTTTAACTCACCACCAGAATTACAAAGACGCGGATATTCTCAAAACCAAGCCTTTATCAAACGGGTAATTGGTGAACCAGGAGCAGTAATTAGCATCGCTCAAAGCAAAGTTTACCTCAACGGTACAGCCTTAACAGAAGACTACATTGCTGAACCACCAAATAGCCCATTTCCAGAAATCAAAGTCCCGGAAGGCGCATTTTTCGTCATGGGAGACAACCGCAATGATAGTAATGACTCTCGCTATTGGGGTTTTGTCCCCCGTCAAAACGTCATCGGTCGTGCTACATTTCGCTTCTGGCCTCTTGACCGTATCGGCTTAATCTAGTCCACTGACAACTGACCACTGTACGGGCGAAGCATTTGGAGAACTATTTTTGGCAATGACCGATAATTTATCTTCCAAATGCTTCGCCCCTACTGACAAATGACCACTGTACGGGCGAAGCATTTGGAGAACTATTTTTGGCAATGACCGATAATTTATCTTCCAAATGCTTCGCCCCTACTAACAACTGACCACTGACTAAAACCGCAAATAGTACATCAACTGAGCGATCGCATCCCCAGATAATTCTAAACGTTGTTGAAAATCTGCTAAACTCCGGTAAGAACCAGCAGCCAGACGGTTTTCCACAACTGTCTGTGCTAGGGATAAATCTATAAAAGGGATTTTGGCAAGACTTTCTACCGAAGCAGTATTAGGGTTAACTTGCTGGGGTTTATCGAGGGAATTTTGATCATAATAATTAAAATTCAGCAAAGGCTTGAGCGGTTCTAATCGTTGTACTGGCAAACCCAAAGCCGCAGCCACATCTTCGATACAATAGAATATCACACCAGCGCGAGAAAGTTCCACAAGCGATCGCCCTTGGTGAATTGACAACCCAGGTAAACGCAGCCAATCATCCACAGTGGCTTGATTAGCATCAATACCCAAACCCAATTCAGCGGCCATTTGTACCTCTTCCCCCGACTGTAAACGATAATAAGGATTATTCAGCAGCTTGGCGCGAAGCTTTTGCAATTTCAGATTTAAAGGTAGCCACTTATTCATTCTTAACCTGATCCTTTTACGAATTACCACTTACCAATTACCAATTACCTAAATCTGATCTAACATTTGCCGACGTTTTTTCTCAAACTCGTATTCAGAAATTAATCCATCTTGACGGAGTGTTTCTAACTCACGCAAAGCATTAGCAACTGATTCTACTTGATTCCCAACTTGGGTTGATACCTTCATTACTGATTCACCCAAATTAAAATACCGATCAAAAGTTTCTTCATCTTGAGTTAAATACCAAACCCCTTCAATAGCACAAGCTACCTTGGGAATCGGTGTCCAAGACAACAGAACATACAGTATTCCCCAAAGTGGCTGTCCCAAGTAGAATTTATGTAAACCCGAAATCGTTAATGTGCCAGAAAAGGCTAAAATAGCAGCAATAGTCCGGCTTTTTCGTTTAGTTAAGATCATTTTATCTATAGCCATTCTACTGGATTCATGAACTGATTAATTCTTCAGAGGGAACAGGGAACGGGCAACACTATGGCTTACACCACGCTTCGCTATCGACAAGCTCAGTGCATCGCAGAGAACAGAGAAAACTCATGTTTAAAAACATGAAATTGAAATAATGAAACTGTTTTTTTTGGGCTACGTATATTTTAAAAACATCTTTTTTTTGACTGAAGTTTTGAATTGGTGAAACTTTAGTTTCTTATCTGTTCCTTCTTCCCTCTTCCCTTTTTTTGTAATAATATAGAATTATTGCTTGCTTGACAGTCATGCTCAAAATATCGAATGGAACTTTAAGATAAAATTCAGTAATAGTCAAGATTAATTTGTAAATAATGATATGATGTCGCTCAATTCTCTATCAACAGAATGGTTAAACCTACTTTTTGATCCCTACGCTGTGCTAGGGGTGTCAGTGAATGCTGATGAACGTCAAATCAGTAAACGGTATTATATTCTAGCAAAGTTGCTACATCCTGATAACTATATCAAGCATAACCAACCAGATCAGGAATTAGCTCAAGCAGTATTTACACAATTGATTAATCCAGCTTATGAACAACTCAATCAGACAAAAAAACGCTTAAATGCAATAAATTTACTACGCTCAGAAGCAGAAGTTTTAGATCCACAGAAAGTCAGTGCTATCAAAGTTTCTACCATTCAGGCAATATCAACAATGTCTGCTGAAGAAGCAGAATTATTTTACGAAGACGTAGTTACATCCTATGGGTATGAGCAATATCATTCATTACCTCAGTCATGTCACATAACACAGCAATTAAGTACGTTAAATATAGTCTATCTATCACACCAAAAACCAAACAGTCCACTGGCTAATCAATCTAAATCTATCATCCCCCAAGAAGAAGACCAGAGACCTCCAGACACCTCATCTTCAAGCACAATTCTCAAACCAGAGCCAATAAACTATGCTCAAGCTTACTATGAGAGAGCCGTAGAATATTATAATCAGGAAAACTGGAACTTAGCAGTAAAAGAACTGCGAGATGCTATTAAATTAGACCTAACTAACAGTGATTACTACGCACTACTGGGAGTAGTCCATTTTCACCAGAAATTTATAGGCATGAGTAAAGTCTACATCCGTCAAGCATTAAAAATTAATCCTCAACAACCACTAGCTTTAAAATACGCTGCCCTTTTGCCAATTCAAGTCAATGAAACAGTTAATCCTCAATCAATGTCCAAAGCCTTGAGTATTGCTTCTTTCTTAGGTAAGTTTTTATCAACCAAACTTCATTAACATCCCCCCTAACTCTATCCACTTGAAGTCAAGTAGTGAAATTTCGGTAAAAACTCCTACTTGAACCGAAGTAGTTTCCCTAGATGAATCTTCTACACTAAAATGGGAACAGAGACAAAATTTGAAGCTACTGAAGTCATAGCACTCAGTTAAAGAAAAGCAAAATGGGATTCTTCGACTCGGAAATAGTCCAGCAAGAAGCCAAGCAATTGTTTGAAGATTATCAAGCACTGATTCAGCTTGGCAACAGCTACGGCAAATTTGACCGCGAGGGCAAAAAGCTGTTTATTGAGCAAATGGAATCCATGATGGACAGATATCGCGTCTTTATGAAGCGGTTCGAGCTATCAGAGGATTTCATGGCGCAAATGACCATAGAGCAACTAAAAACTCAACTAGGTCAGTTTGGGGTAACTCCACAGCAAATGTTTGGACAAATGAACGTGACATTAGAAAGGATGAAAGCGGAATTGGAACAAACAAAATGACTGGGAACAGGGAACAGGGGAGGCAGTGGGAAAATTCTTTCTCCCACTGACAACGGACAACGGACAACTAACCAATTAATTTGATTTGGGACGGGGAAACTGAGAAGGAGGCTTAAACTTTTCTATAGGTACATCCTTGAGTGCTTTGGTCATAAAATCTCGCCAAACGGGAGCTACCATGCCGCCACCGGTTGCCCCACTAGCCAACTGTTTACTGTCATCCCTACCCACCCAAACAGCAGTAGTTAGTTGGGGTACAGTACCTACAAACCAAATATCCTTTTCTGAGGATGTAGTTCCTGTTTTACCCGCACTGGGGCGATTTATAGCAGCACCTTTTCCCGTACCTTCGGTCATTACTGAAGTCATGATATCAATAGTCGCTGCTGATGCCCAAGGGTCAAGAACTTGTTTAGGTTTGGGTGTATTATCGAGAATCACGTTACCAGCACTATCTGTAATTCTCACAATTACAGTAGATGGTGACTGCCAGCCATAATTAGCAAAGGTAGCATAGGCACTGGCCATTTCTAGGGGAGTGACACCAATAGCACCCAAAGGTAAAGAGGTAACAGGTTCCATGGGACTCATAATTCCTAATGTCCGGCAGGTTTCAATCACCTTATTCATCCCCACCGATTTACCAAGTTTAATCACTGGGATGTTTCGAGATTGAGCGAGGGCTTTGCGAATTGACATCGCTCCGGCAAAGCCACCATCATAGTTTCTTGGGAAGTACCTATTATTACCATCTTGGTAGCTGACTGGAGCATCTATCACTGTGCTATCTGGTGCATATTTGCCAGTAGCAAAGGCGGTATAGTAAACAAATGGTTTAAATGAAGAGCCTGGTTGTCGTTGAGCTTGTGTAGCTCGGTTAAATTCACTGGCTTTGTAATCTACACCACCGACAAGGGCTTTCACAAAATGGGTGCGGGGATCAATTGACACTAAGGCCATTTGATTCTTATTCAACCCTTGAGACTGAAGCTTTTCATGCCAATCTCTAACGGTTTCTTCGGCCATTGCTTGGAATTTAGCATCAACCGTAGTTTGGACGCGCATTCCCCCTTTGAGCAGAGAATCACGTCCAAATTTTTTCGCCAACTCTTGGGCTACAGTATTCGTAATATAAGGTGAGGCACTACCTTGAAAAGACCTGATTTTACCCAGTTTAATTGGTTGTTTCAGGGCATCATCATATTCTTTTTGGGTAATCCAATTCAATTCGATCATTCGCCCCAGAACTTCCTTTTGTTTCTGTTTAGCCAACTTCATACTGGCAAAAGGGCTAAACTCTTCTGGTGCTTGGATTAAACCCGCCATCATAGCTGATTCACCCAAAGTTAAATATTCTGCTGATTTATTAAAATAACTGCGGGCTGCTGTTTGCACACCGTAGTTATTATGACCCCAATAAACTTGATTGAGGTACATTTCTAGAATTTCCTCTTTGCTGAGGATTTGCTCTAACCGAATTGCTAGGACAGCCTCGGCTAACTTCCGCGTAAATGCCCGTTTTTGAGACAAAAATAAGTTTTTTACTAACTGCATGGTGATGGTAGAACCACCTTCTTTTACGCCACCTGCTACCATGTTGACTATGACGGCACGGCCAACACCAGTGGGATTAATCCCGTGATGATCGTAAAAGTGACCATCTTCACTGGCCAAAACTGCGCGTTTGAGGTTGGGGGAAACTTTATTTAATGGTACTACTTCTCGGTTAGCCTCTCCGTGGATGCCAGTTAAAAGTTTGCCTTTTATATCGTATATGTAAGTTGTTTCCGAGGGGAAAAAGTTTTTTATTTGTCTAACATCTGGTAAATTACGGAAACTAATGGCTAAACCTACCAGTGTTCCCGCCACAATAGAGCTTGTTAAGAGTGTCATGGATAGCAGCGTACCCCCAGTTATCTGACCGACTCCTTTAAAAAACTCAAATCCAGATGAATCCTTCTCTTGTGGTTGTTTGTTTGCAAAAGTCCTAGACGACACGGCGATCTCACTTCCTCACTTGTAAATTTAAATGTAATTCATTAAATGGAAAAAGACAGTTAATTTTTTGCAATTATAGTAATCTGACAGGAAAAAGAACAGATAATTGGTTTGTGAACATAACAAACTTAACTTTTAGAGTGGAAAGTATAGTTAATAGCGAATTTCTTAGTATGACGCAAAGTTTCTCTTGGTTGCATCGTGGTGTGGCAGAAATTTTTCCCCATAATGGTGATAATGATCCGGAAAGTTTGGAAAAGCGGTTACTCAATTCTGACTGTCCGTTAAGGATTAAACTGGGTATTGACCCGACTGGGGCAGATATTCATTTGGGTCATAGTATACCTGTACGGAAATTACGGGCTTTTCAAGATGCTGGTCATACAGCGGTACTGATTATTGGTGATTTTACTGCCCGAATTGGTGATCCTACTGGTAAATCTGAGGTGCGTCGTCAACTTACGGAAGCTGATGTGGCACAAAATGCCCAAACTTATCTTGACCAAGTCCGTCCTATTTTAGATTTTGATACTCCCGGTAGGTTAGAAGTCCGTTATAACTCAGAATGGCTTTCCCGTCTAGATTTGGGGAAAACTTTGGAGTTACTTTCCACAATGACGGTCGGACAAATGTTGGCTAAGGAAGGTTTTGCGGAACGTTATAAACAAGAGAGTCCTATTTTTCTCCATGAGTTCCTGTATCCACTGATGCAAGGTTATGATTCTGTGGCTGTGGAAGCTGATGTGGAATTGGGAGGGACTGATCAAAAATTTAACATCGCTGTGGGACGAGATCTACAACGTCATTTTGGTCTAAAACCTCAATTTGGACTGTTATTACCAATTTTAATTGGGACTGATGGTGTCCAAAAAATGTCTAAGTCTTTGGGTAATTATGTGGGGTTGGGTGAACATCCTTCCCAAAAGTATCAAAAACTTCAAGGTATACCAGATAATTTACTGTCACAGTATTTTGAACTGCTCACAGATTTATCTTTGGATGGTCTGCCAGAAAACCCGCGCCACGCCCAAGAATTTTTAGCCTGGGAAATTGTCCGTCAGTATCACGGTGAACAAGCGGCTAATGAGGCGAAGGAGGCGGCAAAAAGTGGTGGGAAGGAGGGAGCATTACCAGAATTTTCTCTGGCTGCTGTTCCTCAATTTCCGGCGAAATTAGCGTTTATTTTAGGTGCTACCGGTTTATGTAAAAGTACAGCCGAAGGTAAACGGAAAATTCAGGAGGGTGGAGTGAGGATAAATAGTGATAAGATTGCTGATGCGGATTTAAGTTTTTCTACACCTGATGATTTATATGATAAGGTGTTACAGGTGGGTAAGAAGAATTTTGTGCGGTTGGTAAAGTAGCTGTCAGCTATCAGCACTCCAGAGTCAGTCAGGGAATCTATTCCCTGTCTAAAAATAAGAATGACTTTGATGTTTTTATTTATCTTATTTAAAATTTTTATCGTTAGCATGATTTTAATATCTTTGCTGATTCCGTTATCATAAACTGTCTATTTTGTCAACCCACCCTTGACGTTGCTTTACAAAACTACATCAAGGTATTTCTAAATTTGTCCAAAAAATTCTCTATCACTCCTGAATATTTTCCCCGTCCTCACTTTCCCTATTTCTCAAATACCTATAAATAAAGGATTTCCAGATTGTACTTCCTACAATTTTAGAAAATTGATATACTACGCCTAAATTATGAAATTTTACCAAATCGCTGAAACTATTGCAAGATCGTTGATAAATAGAAATTATTCTCAATAAAATATTAAGAAAATATAAATATGAAGTTATATTAATTTTTCCAGAATAGAAATATTTAAACTATTTTCCAAATATATATAATTTAAACTTATAAATTAAGGAAATAACAGGGTTAAGAGCAAAATTTTTGTTGTACTCTATTACACAGTATTTATATGTTATTAAACACTTGTAGGCTTTAATTAAGTAAATCTAATTGTTAAACTACTCAAAAGTAGTCATATTAAACATCGCTATTAAAGTATAATAAATTGGATAATATGTAATAAGTAATAACCAGAATTATGAATGATGAAAAAATAATTGTTCCTTTAGATGTACCAGATTTAGAGAGTGCGATCGCTCTTGTTGATAAACTTCCCCAAGTCACTTTCTGGAAAGTTGGTTTGGAGTTGTTTACTAGCACTGGTCCCAAGATTCTGGAAATCCTCAAATCTCAAGAAAAGCGGATTTTCCTAGATTTGAAATTCCACGATATCCCCAATACTGTCGCCGGTGCTTGTCGCGCTGCGGCTGGTTATGGGGTGGATTTATTGACAATTCACGCAACTTGTGGTAATGATGCTTTAAAAGCTGCGGCGGAAGCGGTGCAAATTGGGGCGGAAAAAGCCGGGACAAAACCACCTAAGTTAATCGCTATTACCTTGTTAACCAGTATTTCGGCGCGACAATTGGCGGTTGATTTAAAAATACCTTTAGAATTGCCAGAATTTGCTTTAGAAATGGCACTGTTGGCACAGAATTCTGGTTTAAATGGGGTCGTTTGTTCTCCCCAAGAGGTGCAACAATTAAGAGCAAGTTGTGAAAAAGACTTTTTGCTGGTTTGTCCAGGGGTGCGGCCAACATGGGCTGAGAAGGGAGATCAAAAGCGATCGCTCACTCCCTCTCAAGCTATCACAGCGGGTGCAGACTATCTCGTTATCGGTCGTCCCATTACTGCGGCGGCTGTTCCTGAGTTAGCTTGGAATCAGATTTTAGAGGAGTTGAAGATATAATCTGATTATCAAGATAGTTCTTCCTCGTCATCTTCATGATAACAAATTCAAAATCAATTGTCAACCTCCTTAATACTATTTTTTTGCCTTTGTTGGGAGTAAATTAATAACGAGCAAATATTTGAATCAAATCGGTTTTACGTTTTACGTTAATTAGACACCAATTGTAGCAAAGATGAGCAATGCTAAACCCTGACTGTAGTTTAGGAATTCCAGAGGAAAAAAGCAAAAGGAAGAAGAAAGTAAATTTCTCTCCTGCTTTTTGGTGCTTATATTTGATAGCCTGTAATTGCTGGCTGTTTATTTCTCCTGGATTTCATTACTCCGCTTATGCTAAAAATATTCCTCCCAAACCTGTAAATCCCAAAATTAGTAATTCTTGTTCTGAGCAAAGTTTAGAAACTTTGACAACTCAGCTAATGTTAGATTTACCTAGCTATACTAATCGTGTTATCCAGCGTGCGCGTATTCTGAAACGGAGTGTTGATACTTTTTCCTATATCTTAGCTGCTGGTAAACCAGAGTTTGAACCTTTACCATTAAATCCAAGTATTGATAATGGGGATAAGTATAACGCCGAAGGAGTAAAACAGGTTTTCTTTACTACCCTAGAACGGACATATATCCACAAAAAACCTGTGGAATTACAAGAATTTCACAGGCTATTTTTGACAAAAACGAACATTGGTTGGACTGTGGTAATGATGTTTACCCAAGACGGTAGTTATCCAGTCAAACCACCTATCGCACCACCGAGAAATAGTAGTAACGGGGCGATCGCTCAAGGTGTTAAACTATGGTTACGGGATTGTCAAGCTGGCAGTGTTCGATAATCATATCATTGTTTTTGTTTCGCGCAGAGGCGCAGAGAAGCAAAGGCGCAAAGGAAGAAATACATGATTACCCTTGGGGAATTTGATTTAATTCTGCTGTCAGTTTTTCTTGATTGCGTCTGCGGATTTTGGCGTAAAGTTGAATACTCACAGCCATGAAAATCACTAAACCAAAAATTAACCAAGCTGTAATATCCGTTGGTAAGTTATTCTTAAATGTCGCCAACATCACAATTACAACTAATAAAAGTGTTGGTGCTTCATTTAATGCGCGTAAACTTTGACCAGTCCACTTACATTCATTCGCTGCTAACTGCTTCATTAATCTTCCACAGTAATAATGATAGCCAATTAAAATCCCTACAAACCCTAATTTGAAATGTAACCAAGGTTCTTGTAACAGTTCCATGTTTGTAGATAAGATTCCAATGGCCATTGCTACCGTTACGCACATACCTGGAGTGGTAATAATATCGTAAAGACGCTTTTCCATGATTTGATACTGGTTTTTCAGTATCGTTCTTGCTGGTTCTGGTTCAAGGTTCGCTTCAACGTGGTAGATAAACAACCGCACTAGGTAAAATAACCCCGCAAACCAAACCACAAAGCCAATAATATGAAATGCTTTAAACCACGAATAAGCCATGAATCCTAACCTACCTTCATCAATTTACAAATGATTGCATCTACTCTCATTATCAGGTTATGGTGATTTTACAGCAAGGATGCAGGTAGGTTAAGAAGTGTAAATCTTATATTTATCATCATCATATTTCATCCTCAACTACTTCTTCTTCCATATTGAACTCAACTCGACTTTGTAAAACTATTTCTTCAATTACTTGAATACCCCTTTGAAAATCTAAGACTTTATTAAAACGAAGTATTAACTCTGGAATATTTATCACTTCCTCTATACATTCCATATATTTCTTAATAATAGCTTTGATTTGATATCTTATCCTGGCTTGTTCCTCAATATTTTTGAGTAAATATTCAACTTCATCCTCAGTTTTGATTACAAAAGTAACTGGATATTTTTGTACCTTATCAATATCTAAAAAATATTTTCCCGTATCTAAAGTTTCTGTAACTTGAAAAAACCTTCCCAGAGGCTTCATAACAAAATCTATCCCACCATCATTTGCATTTGTGCGTCCAGTCTTATACAAAATCAAATGATCAACATTTAGTTCATATTGTGACCAACCCCAGTATATTTTTTGTTCTGCATAATACTGTTTTAAAATCGCATAACTCACAATTTCAAATACTCTAGCATCTACATTTGGCTTTAATAGACTTCTAATAAATTCAATTGCTGCTTCAGATGACTGATTTTGAATTTCCATCATTTTTTGACAATAAATCATGAATTCATTGAATGATTTCATTCTGGCTTGAATATAAGCATCAATGATATCTTTAACAGATTCAGAAATATTGATTAATTGCTCACCAATTTCGATTTTTAAAAGATTTTCATTAATCCAATATCTATTTGTTGTTGAATCTCTTATTATTGGTAAATAATCTGAGGTGCGAAAATATTTTTTAAATTCTTCATTTAAACGATGATTTAGAGCATGATTTTGAAGTTTCCTTCCAAAAGGTAGTTCTCTTTGTCTCATTAATAGAGTAGTATATTGTGCGCCTTCATAATCTTCATAGCCATTCTGTATATGAAAGTTATTTTGCAAATAATCTTCAATTAAAACATATATAGCATAATGATTAGCAAAGCTGGCTCTTGATTTTGAACCACGATTTGCAGCTTTAGTTTTAAGATTGATGTATTGTAATAATTGACTATTGTTTAAAATGATATCTCCATCTCCAGGAAAATATTTATTAAGAATATTAATTATTGTTTTCGTGAAATCATGCTGTAGTATTTGCATCAAAGATACTCCCTTGGATAAAATCTAAATCTACTTTTTTACCATTTTTATTTTTGATATTATGGTTTTTCTGTGGTGGTAAGAGTTTTTCTCCTTTATATTCTGCCATTTTTAAAACCCTTCTTAACCCAATTTTTAGATATTCTTCTTGTAGTTCAATACTGATAGATTCCCTACCTAAAACTTTAGCTACAGCAGCAGTTGTAAAAGTTCCAGCAAAAGGATCAAGTATTAAGCTTCCTTCATGGCTACTTGCTAAAATAATTCTTTCTAATAATGACTCTGGTTTTTGTGAAGGATGGTTTTCGTATTCTTCCATGCGATATCTCACACGAGGAAAATACCAAGCATTACCGGGTACTTTTTCTGTATTATAGGGAGTAGGAACTGATTTTCTGTAATCAATTAATTTACGTTGTGCGCCTGTTTTTGCTTCAACTTTGATATCATCTGCATTAAAAATATAATTATTTTTATTTTTGACACAATGAAGAATAGGTTCATACATTGAACCAAAGTATTTTGTAGCTTGAACTCCAGAACTATCATAATGCCATATTATGCGACTGAGAATAGTTAATTTTTTTCTCAAGTAAATATCAAAATAAGGCATTGCTTGGGTACTTGTCATCACATAAATTGTACCATTTTGTTTGAGAATGCGAATACATTCATCAAGCCATTGATATGACCAATTTATATATTCTGCTTCTGATTCCCATTTATCATGGAAATTACCAAATTTCTTACCTATATTATAGGGAGGATCGATAAAAATTAAATCTACTGATTCTGAAGGAATATGATTTGATAAAATGCTAATAGCATCACCATGAAAGATGGTATGTTGTTGATTTTTATATTGTTCAATCATTATTTTAAATAGGTAGAAAAGATTTTGAATGTGCAGATCAAAAACTGATATAGTATTTCCTCGTCTAAAGAAGTACAAAAACATCTGCGTTTGTCTGCGTTTATCTGCGTTTAATTATTACTTCTTTTACCTCACTTGAATAGGAATTGCTATAAAGTAATATATCATGTGACTTTACTATCCTTCTTCTCAGAAATACATAAAAGAGGGATAGCAGAGAACAAGAAACACAGGTTTATAACTAATTCGATTGGGAACGCCGGACAAATGAGAGTAAATCCTGTAAAATCACTTCATGATAATGTTCTTGGGGATAATGTCCCACATTATTAAGTTTAATTATTTCACCATTGGCGACAGATTTAACGAAAGTTTCCGCCATATCTACAGATAACCAAGGATCAATCATTCCCCATTGTGCTAAAATAGGTTGTGGCCATCCTTTAAAGCCATTTTCTATTTCTATCATCGCTTTTTCTAGTTGGAAATTGCGAATTGTGGTGAGGAGACTTCTCCCAGAAGCAGAACTTTTCAAAAATGGTTTTCTATAAATATCTAAATCTTCATCTTCAATGCGGTAACGACTCCCACCTTCCAATGTTCTATCAACCAACAAAGGATCTTGGGTAATGATATCTCCAGCCAATGGTAAACCCATTTGTTTGATTTTCCAAGGAATTTTGGCAGAAGTAGAAATTGGTGTATTTAAAATCGCTATATTAGCAATCTTTTCAGGATGACGTAAGGCATATTGTAACCCAACTGAACCTAAAAATCCTTGGACAACTAAGGAAAATCTTTCTAATTCTAAGGCTTTAACAAATCCTTCCAAAGCTGTGATAAATGCGTCTGGAGTATAAGCAAAATCCTGTTTTTCTGGTTTACTGGAAAATCCGTAACCAATCCAGTCAGGTGCGATCGCTCTATTTCCCTGTGCTGCTAAACTGGGAATAACATTTCTCCAACTATAACTTTGAGAAACTAACCCGTGTAAGCATAACACAGGGATTAAATCAGTTCTCCCAATCGGTTCAGCTTCCCGATAAAACCATTCTAAAGAATCTACCGTAATTTTATGTTCTTGAATTGACACGCTATTTTCCTATTTGGGAATGCAATAACACTGTACAAGTGCTACATTATCATCCTACAAATAGGTAACAGGTGAGCAAATTCAACCTTTGCGCCTTTGCGCGTGCATCTTTCAGAGTAACTTCGTTAACGCGCAGCGTGCCGTAGGCATAACATAATTCCCAAAAAAAGAAAAAAATTTCGCATTTTATAGATAAAGGGGGTTGACTTGCGGCTGAGAATCTGATATCATTGAAACTGATGAGGAAGAACTATCTTGCCATAAAAATTAATTAAACTCCAATACCTTTTCCTTCTTCTCGCCATAACTGATTTAACCTGTTAGCGGGCATGGTTAAATACAAAACATCTCCAGGGGCGAGAATCGTTTCTAATAAATCCCAGCCTTGTACAGTTTCGTGGTTGATTTCCACATACAAAGGCACAAAATCCGCCAACTTGGCCACATCTTTCACCCACTCATCACAAAAAGGGTGTATTGGTGTAATTGTGGTGGCAAAAGCTACCCATAAATTATCAGCAATAATGCCATTACCAATAATCCTACCACCTAGGGCAGCAGCAGCGAAGGCAGGGGCAGCTAGTTCAGCGGGACTGAGTACAGCTTCAAAGTCAAATACCTGTTGTGCTATACCAGCAAAATCGGGATCAGCATAGTTGACAATCACAGGAATATTTGGTGCTAAAGCCTTAGCTTTGAGAGCAATTTCCAAATTAGTAGCATCATTGCTAGTGACAGCTAAAACTGCGGTAGCTGTGTTGATATTACTTGACTGTAGAGTAGCGCGAAAACTGGCATCAGCAAGGATGACAGGAATACTCATACCTCTAGCAGTAGTCACATATCTATTATTAGCGTCTGTTTCAATTACTACTACTTCATGGCCACTCAGATGTAATTGTTGAACAATTCTAATGCCGATACCACTTAAACCGCAAACAATATAATGATTATGTTGGGGAATTCTCGCTGCGTCTAAAAATTGTTTTAAGCGACTACCCAGGATAAAATCTGTCAGCGTAGCGTACCAAAGCCCAATTACCACAGCCCCAATTAGCATAATGACAACGGTAAATAATTTGATGCTATCAGGGGCATTTTCTACGACTTTATCATTACCACCAGCCCCTGTAATCATGCCGACAGCAAAATATAAAGCATCAACAAAAGAGAGATTATGCTTACTAGCAACATAGGTAAATGTAGAGAGTAAAATAATTACTAATAAAGCTATTGCCATGCCGACAACTGATTGGGCGTGTTTCTGAAATTCCCTAATATTAGCAAAAGCTTTGATTAATTTTCTAATAAATGATTTACGTTGTGGACGAATGCGGGGTTGAGTGCCAATAATTAAGCGATCACCTACTTTTAATTGTTGATCTAATAACACTGCTGAAACTACATTCATTTTCCCTTGGATAGGGACATAATAAATCAGCATTCGCGTTGGATCTTCCCATAAACAGCTAATTTTTCTACCCTTCCAAGCATGATTTTCGTGAATATATTCTTCTTGAATTGGCCAAGTTTGCTCAAGTAATTTAATTTGGCCAATGGCTTTGTTTCCTAAAGCGGCAAAGGTAAATACTGGTGCGGCTAAACCCACAACACTCAAACTTAAATGATTTGACAAAGTTTGATCAAGACGTTCACCTAAATTCGTATTATAAAAACGGTTAATAATCCGAATTTGGGGATTAAGTACCCGTGCTTGCATCATGATTGATAAATTTAGGGCATCATCAGAAGTCGCAATTACTAAAGTATGTGCTTCGGTAATTCCCGCTGCTTGCAAAGTGGCAACTGCCTGTAACTCACCAACAATTACATTAGCAGCAGTTTCACCAGCAACGGGTTTGCGATGAATACCTACTACTAAAGCCCCATGTTCTCTCAGTAACCGAAATATTTTATATCCGGTACGCCCTAAGCCGCAAACAATAATTCGAGGTTTCATAAAACCGCAGCATAAAATTTATATAAATGGCTACATAGGGGGTGCTGAAAAAGTTGTCTGTGAGGGCTAGGAGTCAGGAGTCAGGAGTCAGGAGTCAGGAGGAAGAATTAGAAGAAGAGAAGAATAGTATTGAATCTGGTCAAGTGATAGGTTTTTGCTGATTTCAACCCTTATT
>NZ_JAQMTJ010000004.1:0-2986 GCF_028330815.1 Dolichospermum lemmermannii CS-548 | reverse complement strand
CTACAAGGGAATGGGGTTTTTAAAGCCTCTCCCCTGGTAGGGGAGAGGTTTGGAGAGGGGTCTGTTTCCACATTAAAAACTTTTAAAACATCCTCTAAGTAACAAATTGGTTTATGCTGTAAATAGTGAAAGTTTAAGAAATATTAAGTTCTCCTCCTCGTATAATCATGCAATGTATTGTTAATCGCCGCGATCAGTTTTCAGCAGTTGGTCGGTATTGGTTCCCAGAACTGAGTCAAATTGAGAATTTAGAAAAATTTGGTGCTTACTCAAAATTTCCCGGACACGGACACAACTATGTCTTGTTCATTTCCATGATTGGGGAATTAGATGAGTATGGTATGGTGCTGAACCTGTCTGATGTCAAGCACGTCATTAAAGGGGAAGTTACCAGTCAACTAGATTTTTCCTATCTGAATGATGTGTGGACAGAATTTCAACAAACTCTCCCCACAACGGAAAATATTGCGCGAGTGATTTGGGAACGTTTAGCACCCCATTTACCTTTGGTGCGCGTCCAGTTATTTGAACATCCTCAACTTTGGGCTGATTATCAGGGAGAGGGAGAAAAAGCTAATTTGACTATCAGGACTCATTTTAGCGCTGCTCACCGTCTAGCTCCTAACCTCAGTGTTGATAAATATGGTAGATGTACTCAGACTCACGGTCATAATTATCATCTAGAGGTGACTGTGGAAGGGGAAATAGACTCCCGTACTGGCATGATTGTGGATGTAGCTGCTTTAAATCGAGTGGTGGAAGATTATGTGGTGAGAATATTTGATCACTCTTGTGTGAATGAAGATATTCCTTATTTTGCCGATATTGTCCCCACTACAGAGAATATTTCCCGTTACATTCATGGTCTTTTAGAATCACCCATTGATGAATTAGGGGTGAAGCTATCCAACATTAAACTGTTTGAAAGTCATCAACTTTGGGCAGATTATTCGGGTAAAGATAGGTCAGGTTATCTGAGTATTAGCACTCATTTTAGCTCTGCTCATAGATTGGCACACCCTGATTTTAGTTTGGCAAAAAACACGGAAATTTATGGTAAATGCGCTCGTGTAAATGGACATGGACATAATTATCAATTGGAAGTAACGATAATTGGGGAAATTGATTCCTCTACGGGTATGGTTATTGATTTGGGGGCTTTAAATCAGATAATTACAGATTACGTGATTGAGCCATTTGATCATACTTTCTTAAATAAGGATGTTGCTTTCTTTAATCAAGTTGTGCCGACTGCGGAAAATATTGCTCTTTATATTAGTAATACTTTGCGATCGCCTATTCAAGAATTAGGTGCAACTCTTTACAAAGTTAAACTGGTTGAAAGTCCTAATAACGCTTGCGAAATCTATGCGGCTGATTCAGAATCAACATCTGTCAATGCAGCAGTAAGTCAACCCGTATTGGCAATAGTTTAAACCTATCCAGCATCCAGATCCCCGACTTCTTTGAGAAGTCGGGGATCTATTTGATCTATTGTATAAGGAATAGATTTATGGATCTTACAAACTAAAACGGGAAAATAAATTATCGGTTAAACAAATGCCGACGACTGGCTAAACTGCGTAAATAGCGATAAATTAACCAAGCTAAAAGTCCTACACCAAAATTGAATAATAGTTCTTGGGCTATAAACCAGAAAATTTTCGGATCAAACCAAAGTTCCCACCGCAAAGGACTAATTTTTCGGGCTAGAATCAATAATCCAAATAGAGAATTTCCGCCTAGTGATAGGATTAACAATACTAAACCCCTTTGCCAAGTGCAGGCTGAGGATGTATGTCCAGAAATTAACACTAAAGGATGTTTTCTCTGGAGTTTTCGGAGTAGTTGTTCCCACCGCCAAAACATCCATAATAGTAAAGGAAATAAGCCATAAATGAGTAAATTTGTGGGCTGCGAAAACCTCACAGAAATACCTAAAATATTGACTAAAGCATGAAAGCAAACAGAATTTAACCAAGCGATAAAAATTAAATCCCGATCTCGATTTAACCTTCTCCTAGCAGAAATATATATCCCTAAAGCGTACCCCCAAGGAGCAGAAAACATCGCATGAACTGGAGTACCAATAATGCGGTCTAAAATTGAAGATGTGCCGTGAGATAAATAAATCCAGGTTTCTTCCGCTGTGAAACCTAAAGCTACGGCTATGGTAAATAAAAAAACTGTAGTAGCTCGGAGATGATACTGACGTTGTAAATAGCAAATCGGGAGAATAACTGCTACTAATTTACAACCTTCTTCAATGGGAGCGATCGCTAATATTTGCCGAAAAACGACACCAGAAAAATGACGCTGGATCTGTTGCCAGTCTAAAACCCGGTTAGCTACATTTTCCATAGCCCATTCCAAGCCCAGAGCAGCAAAACCAGAGATAGCGCCAATAATGAACAAAATCAATAAATTTAACCACGGTGGGGCAGCAGGAGTTCTGCGGTAGTAAAACCACAAAAACAGCAGGGGGGGGATAACTGCCCACAGCACTACATATAAATTAGCCACTCACCTGAGCAATGATAGTACGGTAACGAGGACTATTGCTAGTAATAGTAGGAGATTGGAAACCTGCCCCAATTAGGGCTTGTTCAATGTCCAAACTAAAATATTCATCTAAATAAGGTTCGGTACTTTTGAGCAACGTCAAAATATAAGTTGGCATTTTTTTGTAATTTTCCGATTTAGGATTCATGTCCGTAGATTCAGCTTGATCATGTACCCAGTTGATTTGGGCAAGACGACGTTGTTTAGTCCGATAGTTAGCTACAGCTAGAAGGTAAGGAGATAAGTCTAAACCAGTAATTTTGGCTTGGGGATATACTGCCTGTAAGAGGATGTTTGAAAAGTTTTGAATGTATAAATTGACCCCTCTCCAAACCTCTCCCCGACGCGGGGAGAGGCTTTGAAAACCCCATTCCCTGGTAGGGAAGGGGGGCAGGGGGGTTAGGTTTTTGGAAATTATGGGTTT
>NZ_JAQMTJ010000065.1:0-15532 GCF_028330815.1 Dolichospermum lemmermannii CS-548 | reverse complement strand
GGCTAATCGTACCCAGCCAATTGACGGTAATTTAATTCTTTTACCATCATTTTTAATCGCTGGTTTCGCCTTAGTTCCTGATTCTAAATAGAAAGAATCGTGTTGTCCTTTTTTCTTGAATCGTGGTTGTTTTGATGTCTTCCTAAAACACCTATCCCATGCTTGGCGTAAGTCAGCTAACGCCTTCTGAGGGATATTTTTGTTAACTTCGTAATACCAAGCGGATTCATACTTAACCTCAGCGACTAACTTTTTATGTAAGTCAATCGCTGAGGGAAGTTTAAGTTTTTCGCCTTCTTTTTGAGCAGCTAAAATATCCTTGATTTGAGCATTTGCCCAGTTATAGGCGTGTCTAGCTACTCCAGAGGCTTTGCGAAAAGCTGTAATCTGTCGGTTATTTGGAATTAGTGCAGTTTTGAATGATAAAAGCATTGACTCGACCTTTCAATGTTGTAGTATAGTTAGTATACCAACTTACAAGGTTAAAGTCAATGCCATTTGAGAAAAATAATAAAATTGGTGCTAAGAAAATCCTCAAAGCTGAGTTAGACGCTCAACCAATTTGTTTTAAAGGTCGGAAAGGACAGAGGGTAAAAATTAAAACCGTCCCTAACACAGCAACAACGGTTAAGGGAATTTGTTGATCAATTAATTGAAGACTTGGACAAACAGTAATATATGGATAGTTATGGGTAGAAATTATCAAACTGTTTCTACCCCTGGTAGATGAAGAAAATATATCCTTGCTTCTCTAAATAATCAGCTTGTGAGTTATTTTCCTGATCTAAATTAATGTTGAATTGAGGTATTTGTGTGTTGCTTGAAGCAGGATGATATTCTTAGGTAAGATTTATTTGCGTGGCAGCTTCTGATTTTAAATCTTTATTATCAACCTGGTTGTAAACATTTGTACCAATAGCAAAGATAGTTTGCTGGAAATCCTCTAAAAGGGTCTTAAACTGTGTGGGGGACATATTCGGATTGTTCATTGCCGTTTGCAATTGTTCAACTTTCTGATTAGCCAAAGCTATCAACTGCTCACTGAGTAAATTGGCATTATCCCGTAATGTTGAAGCATAAGTAAACAAGAGATTATTTGCTTGGTTTTTGAGTTTCACCAGTTCTTTACGTCTTTGATCTTCTTCGGAAAATAACTTAGCTTGTTGCCGCATTTGCTCAATTTCGTTGTTACTTAAACCGCCTGTACTTGTAATCCGAATACTTTGTTCTCTACCTGTACCTTTATCTTGAGCCGCAACTTTGAGAATGCCATTCACATCAATTTCAAAAGCCACTTCAATTTGGGGAATGCCGCGAGGAGCAGGAGGAATCCCACTGAGGAGAAACTGCCCTAGACTTTTGTTATCCTTGGCCATGGAGCGTTCTCCTTGGAGGACATGGACTTCTACGGAGGTTTGACCATCAACGGCTGTAGAAAATATTTGAGCTTTGCTAGTGGGAATAGTGGTATTCCGGGCAATAATTTTGGTGAATACTTCTCCTAGTGTTTCAATCCCTAAAGATAGAGGTGTGACATCTAACAGTAATAGGGTATTTAATTCTCCTCCCAAAACTCCGGCTTGGATAGCTGCACCTAGTGCTACTGCTTCATCAGGGTTGACGGAATGATCTGGGATTTTGCCATTGAAAAATTTGATCAGGGCATTTTGAACAGCAGGAATGCGGGTAGAACCTCCTACTAAAATAATCTTATCTATATTCTGCGGTTTGACTTCTGCATCTTTGAGGGCTTGCATCATTGGGGCGATAGTCTCCTGAATTAAACTCCCTGTTAGTTCTTCAAATTGAGAACGACTGAGTTCCATTTCCAGATGCTTTGGTCCAGTAGCATCAGCAGTGATAAATGGCAGGTTAATGGAGGTAATAACCATGCTAGATAGTTCAACTTTGGCTTTTTCCGCGGCTTCTCGCAGGCGTTGGAGTGCCATTTTGTCTTGGGTAATGTCTATTTTCTCTTCTGCTAGAAATCGCTCTACCATCCAGCAAACAATGGCATTATCAAAGTCGTCTCCGCCGAGATGATTATTACCACAGGTGGCTTTAACTTCAAAAACTCCATCTCCTAGTTGGAGAATAGATACGTCAAATGTCCCCCCTCCTAAGTCAAATACTAAAATTAATTGCTCTTGATCTTGTTTGTCTAGACCGAAGGCTAGGGCGGCGGCAGTGGGTTCGTTGATAATTCTTAATACTTCTAGTCCAGCAATAGTACCTGCATCTTTTGTGGCTTGTCTTTGGGCATCTGTAAAATATGCTGGTACGGTAATTACGGCTTTTGTCACTTCGTCACCTAAGAAATTTTCCGCGTCTTGCTTGAGTTTTTTCAAGACCATAGCGGATATTTCTTGGGGTGTGTAATTTTGTCCGCGAATTTGGACATCAACGGTATTATCTCTTCCTTTGATGCAATTATAAGGGACGCGACTGCGCTCTAATTCTGTATCTTCCCAGCGACGACCGATAAATCTTTTAATACTGTAGACTGTGTTTTCGGCATTAGTTATAATTTGTCGCTTTGCTAATTGTCCGATGAGGCGATCTTTCCCTTTACCAAAGGCTACAATACTAGGGGTAGTGCGTCCACCTTCGGAGTTGGCAATTACTTTTGGTTGCCCAGATTCCAAAACAGCTACACAACTATTCGTAGTCCCTAAGTCAATCCCAATAACTTTTCCCATAACAATACTGCCAAAAAAAGAGTATGAAGAGAGAGGGCTGATGTAGTAGAGTTATAGTCTTCCAAAATAACAACTCGAAAACCACACACAGCCCATGTTCGATATCCTAACACTCTTGCAATGCCATACTTGAATCCCACCTTCCGCACCCTAAACTGTCACACAACGAAAAATGGTCGTTTGGGGATTTGAGATTGGCGATAGCCACCTAAGATTTCGACAGTTTTGTATCAAAATTATCATTAAATGTATTCAAAAATCCGAAATTACCGATTGTGACACTGGGGGGTGCGGAATGTGGGTTGAATAACCAACGTCAGAACTTTGTTCACCAAGAAACTACACGAATAATCAGCGGTAATAGCACGGTAGTTACTGAAAAATTAGAAGTCAAAAACATGAGTGCCAAAGCTTTGAATATGGTTGCTTTATTTCCGCCCTGCGGTACTAGGTCGTGCGAAGCGTCAAAAATCTCAGGCTCCGCTAGGGGATGTAGAAACCCCTGGCTCAAACGAAGTTAGCCAGGGGTAGTTCATGTTAACCGTTATCTTGGCTAGACAAATCTTCTGATTCTAAAGATATATCTTCTCTGGGAGCAGCTACTTTCACCATGGCATGACGGAGGACACGCTCACCAAAATAGTAGCCGCGAACTAACTCTTCTAAAACTGTTCCTTCTGGATGTTCATCTGTCGGTTCTCGCATGACGGCTTCATGCAAATTTGGGTCAAATTCTTGACCTTCAGGGCGCATGGGTGCTACACCTAGACGTTTTAAACAATCCACTAACTGTTTGTAAACCCCTTGATAACTCTTATGAATTGTCATTTCGCCATCACCTTGGGGTTTGAGGTGCGCTCGTGCTCGCTCAAAATTATCTACAACAGGTAGCAATTCTGTAATTGTATTTCGCTTTACCTGTAAGTCAATTTCTTCTTTTTCTTTGGCAGTTCGTTTGCGATAATTCTCAAAATCTGCGGCAATTCGCATATACTGAGTGCTACGGTCTTCTAGTTGAGTTTTAAGCGTTTCAATTTGTTGATTTAACTCTGCTAAAACAGCGATATCTACTTCAATAGGATTGGCTTTAGCATCACCATGTTCTTCAGTGAGTATGTTATCTCCCTGTTCATTTATTTGGTTTGCTGCTTGCTCATTAACCTCGTATCCAGGTTCGTTGGAGTTAATTTCGGACGGAGAGTCACTTTTCATAAGAATATGTGGTATGTGGTAAATTCAGTCACTTAAGTGCTGAGAAGAATGGTTTGAGGTAAACTTAGATGTGTTCGGTGACTTTAGCAACTGCTGGCTATATCTTGAGTTGATTAGCCTAATTCCTGGCTTATATAGTGTACCTGTTTATTTTCGTTTACTATTATTTACTCATTCCAGATGCTTTTAACAGCAGAAATTTAACGAGCATTCAGCTAGTAAGCTAATTTTGGGTTTAAATCCCCCTTTTCAACAACCCGCTGACGACGGACTGCTTTTTAAATTACCAATATTTTGGCAGGAAGTGATACCACTAAGCTGTCACGCATCTAGTTTTTGAACCCAATCTGGGCTATAGGCGGGTTTCCACCTCCAAATTATACAATTTAAGTGCGCGACAGCTTATTATTCTATTGTGAGATACTCATAACCTCCTGCCCCTGCCTCTTAACTCCTGCCTTTTTGTAAAAAGGTTGTTGACTGAAATTTAAGGGGATGTAGAAACCCCATCTTCAACGAAGTAAGATGGGGTAGTTCATAAAAGAGGTTTCTCTACCCTAACCCAATTGCTTATGACTTACTCATCACCACAACGGCGTAGCACTGCCCTGACTACAAGAACTGAGTTTTCGCCTTTCGGTAATAAATTAGTAACGTCTGGCTATGTCAATAATGAACAAATGAAGCAGGCTGTAATTGCCAGCCGCAAGTCCGGTAAACCACTGACAGAAGTATTAGAATCAATTACTGAGCGAAAATTATCACCTGAGTTTGTCACAGAATACAAAAAACAACATTTATTTGAACTCAAAATTTTATACGGCGTTGAGTCTCTTGATCCCGAAATCTACGAAATTGATACAACAAACGTGGGGAATTTAATTCAAACCCTCATTCCTGTTGATATCTGTCGTCGGCATCACTTAATCCCACTGTCAAGAAATGATAACCAAAGCCCACCTTATGTGTTGGTGGCTATGGTTGATCCAGATAATTTAGATGCTTCTGATGATCTTAATCAGATTTTGCGTTCCCAAGGCTTGTCTTTTCAACGCAGGGTAATTACCCAGAAAGATTATCAGGACATCATTAACAAATTTTTAAATGAACAAGCGGCACGCCGAAAGATATTAGACCGGCAAAAAAATTATGATGTCAAGGGTGATTTAGACAATCTAGGGACTCTGGACATAGATGAAAGTAGTGATAATGATGTTGATTTAGATAATGCTATGAAGGGTGCTGATCATGCACCAATCATTAAACTTGTGAATCGGATTTTGTTGAAGGCTTTAACTGAGGGTGTTTCGGATATTCACATTGAACCGCAGGAAGAATATTTACGGATTCGTTTCCGTAAGGATGGGGTATTACGTGAGGCATTTGATAATATGCCGAAAAAAATTATCCCAGCAGTAACAGCCCGATTTAAAATTATTTCTAACCTGGACATTGCTGAAAGACGTTTACCTCAAGATGGCCGGATTCGCCGGATATTTGCCGGAAGAAAGGTGGATTTCCGGGTAAATACTCTACCTAGTCGCTATGGAGAAAAGGTTGTTGTACGGATTTTAGATAACTCTACAACTCAATTAGGTTTGGATAAGTTAATTACTGACCCAGAAACCTTAAATATTGTTAAGGATATGTTTAGTAAGCCATTCGGGTTGATTTTAGTGACGGGACCAACTGGTTCGGGTAAAACTACTTCGTTGTATTCGGCACTATCAGAAAAGAATGATCCGGGGATTAATATCAGTACAGTAGAAGATCCAATTGAGTATAGTTTACCGGGGATTACTCAAGTACAGGTAATTCGGGAAAAGGGGTTGGATTTCTCGACGGTCTTGCGGGCTTTCTTGCGTCAAGATCCAGATGTGTTGCTGGTGGGGGAAACACGGGATCGGGAAACTGCGAAAACGGCGATTGAGGCAGCATTAACCGGTCACTTGGTATTAACTACTTTACACACTAATGATGCGCCAGGAGCGATCGCTCGCTTGGGAGAAATGGGTATTGAACCTTTCATGATTTCCAGTTCTTTAATTGGTGTTTTAGCACAACGTCTAGTTCGTCGTGTCTGTGCTGAATGTCGTATAGCATACACTCCGACCATTAAAGAACTAGCTCGCTATGGTCTATCCGTTTCCCAAGAAGCTCAGGTAACTTTCTACAAAGCCAATACTATTCCACCAGAAGAAATAGCCAGCCATAAAAATCTTTGTCAAAAATGTGGTGGTGTTGGCTACAAGGGGCGTTGTGGGGTTTATGAAGTAATGCGGATTACTGAAAAATTACAAACTCTGATCAACAAGGAAGCACCTACAGAAAAGATTAAAGAAGTAGCTGTTGAAGAGGGGATGAAAACCTTACTAGCTTACAGTTTGGACTTAGTTCGTCAAGGAGCAACTACCTTAGAAGAAGTAGAGCGAGTAACACTTACAGATAAAGGTTTAGAGGCTGAATTAAAAGCTAAACGCAAAAGTGGTCTGACTTGTCTGACTTGTAGTGGGGAATTACAACCAGAATGGTTAGATTGTCCTTACTGTATGACACCTTGCTTTACAGATTAGCCGCACATTTTGAATTGAGAGTTTTAAGTTTTTTATTGTTAATTAATGGGAACGAAATCAGACTATGGAAATGATGATTGAAGACTTGATGGAAGAACTAATTACTAGAGGTGGGTCAGACTTGCACCTATCCGCTGGATTGCCTCCCTATTTTCGGATTAGTGGACGTCTGACACCTATTGGTGAAAACATATTGACGGCTGATGAATGTCAAAGGCTAATTTTCAGTATGCTCAATAACACTCAGCGCAAAACTTTAGAGCAAACATGGGAATTAGATTGTTCTTACGGTGTCAAAGGATTAGCTAGGTTCCGGGTGAATGTCTATAAAGAACGTGGTGCTTATGCTGCTTGTTTACGAGCATTAAGTTCTAAAATTCCTAACTTTGAAAAATTAGGTTTGCCAGATATAGTCCGGGAAATGACGGAAAAACCTAGAGGACTAATTCTCGTCACAGGTCCAACTGGTTCTGGGAAGACTACTACCCTAGCGGCAATGATTGACTTAATTAACCGCACTAGGGCAGAACATATTTTAACAGTTGAAGACCCTGTGGAATTTGTTTATGAACCAATCAAAAGTCTAGTTCACCAACGCCAATTAGGAGAAGATACGAAGAGTTTTGCTAATGCTTTAAAAGCAGCTTTACGAGAAGATCCCGATATTATTCTGGTAGGAGAAATGCGGGACTTGGAAACCATTGCGTTGGCGATTTCCGCCGCAGAAACAGGTCACTTGGTATTTGGTACACTACATACAAGTTCTGCCGCACAAACCGTTGACCGGATTATTGACGTTTTTCCCTCAGAAAAACAAACTCAGGTGCGGGTGCAGTTGTCTAACTCCTTAGTCGCAGTTTTTAGTCAGACTTTAGTACCTAAGAAAAATGTCAAGTCAGGTGAATATGGGCGAGTAATGGCTCAAGAAATTATGATTATCACTCCCGCTATTTCTAACTTAATTCGGGAAGGAAAAACAGCACAAATTTACTCAGCTATTCAGACGGGTGGTAAATTGGGAATGCAAACTCTAGAAAAAGTTTTAGCTGATTTGTACAAAGCTGGAACTATTTCTTTTGAAGCAGCAATATCTAAAACTTCTAAACCAGATGAAGTCCAGCGTCTAATTGGTGCAACAGCCCCAGCAGGAGCTAAATTACGTTAACAGGCAGGGGGCAGGGAGCAGGGAGCAGGGTAAAAGAATTATTCCAATGACAACTGACAACTGTACGGGCGAAGCATTTGGAGAACTATTTTTGGCAATGACCGATAATTTATCTTCCAAATGCTTCGCCCCTACTAACAACTGACCAATTCTAAAATTTTAAATAAATATTATGCCTACCTACGTTACTCGTATTCGTGATTCTCAAGGAAAATCCAGAACCGAAAAATTTACCGCTGATTCCTTGACTGATGCTCGCAATAATATTATAAATCAAGGTTTTATTATTCAAGATTTAAAAGAATCTCAAAGCTTGGCTTCTCGGTTCGATATCCAAAAGATTAAGAATTCCTTTGTCAAGGTTTCTGTTAAGGATAAAGCAGTTTTTTCCCGTCAATTTGCTGCTTTAGTAAATGCGGGTGTAGCCATAGTCAGAGGCTTGACTGTACTTTCTGAGCAATGTAGTAATCCTAAACTTAAAGCTGCTTTAGTAGAAATTTGTGGCGATGTTCAGACTGGAATTAACCTCTCAGATTCCATGCGTAAACATCCTGAGTGTTTTGATGGTTTGTATGTGAGTATGGTACAAGCTGGCGAAGTTGGGGGTGTGTTGGATGAAGTCTTAAATCGTCTAGCTAAATTATTAGAAGATATGGCACGATTACAGAATCAAATTAAATCAGCTATGTCTTATCCAGTGGTTGTGGGTTTTTTAGCAACTGCTATCTTTGTGGGCATGACAGTTTTTCTGATTCCAATTTTCGCAGATATTTTTGTATCCATAGGAGCAGAATTACCACCACTTACATTATTCTTAATGACCTGTAGTAAAGTCTTACGAAGCTATTGGTCTTTGTTGGTTATTGGGATTTTATTTGTATTATCGTTTCTTTATAAGCAGTATTACAAAACCCCTGTTGGTAGGTTACAGATTGATAGTATTGCCCTAAAGCTACCTTTATTTGGTGATTTGATTCAAAAATCTGCTATTGCCCGTTTTAGTCGGACTTTTGGTTCATTGACTCGCTCTGGAGTCCCGATTTTAACTTGTTTAGAAATTGTGCGAGATACATCAGGAAACCAGGTTATTGCTAATGCCATTGACGCTGCCCGTGAAGAGGTTCAACAAGGGGGGATGATTAGTGTTGCTTTGCTCACAGAAAACGTTTTTCCAGCTATGGCAATTCAGATGATGAGTATTGGTGAAGAAACGGGACAACTAGATGCAATGTTGATGAAAGTCGCCGATTTTTATGAAGATGAAGTAGAACAGGCAGTTAAATCACTCACCAGTATTTTAGAACCAGTAATGATTGTGGTGCTGGGGGGAATGGTGGGGACAATTTTGCTGGCTATGTATTTGCCGATGTTCAAAGTATATGAAAAGCTCGGTTAAGGAAAGGTTGAAAGATGGAGAATGAAGACTAAAAAAATCAATTTAATCCTTCATTCTTCATACTTTATCTTGCGTATTTGTCATCTGATGATATCAACACCCACCGTGAGTGTTATTTTTCTGGTAAATTTCCCTGGTAAAATAAGTAGTAAATCACTAATCCAACATCCACAACCCAAAAAGTTATCAAACAATGATCCGTTTAAAACTCTGGCAATGGATAATCTTAGTTTCACCAATTGCGGTAATTATCTCCTTCCTTCTCATTTCCGCAGGAACGCAAATTCACGCTTGGGGATTAAGTTGGATTTGGGCTGTATTTACATTTGTATTTGTCGGTTGGCGGTGGTTGCTGGTACGCTGGACTAAACCGGCAATAAATCAAATTGAAGCTGTATTTGCAGAAGTTCGAGAAGAATTAGAAACTACCACAGAGAATAATTTAGTCATCGAAACAGATAGGACTAAAGCAGTAGAAACCGCATTACAAAATATTCTTACCGCAGCCGCAAATGATTTACCTATTTGGGAAGATTGGCAAACTTTTTGGCGAAGATGTCAAGATTTAGTAGTAGCAATTTCTCATATTTATAATCCTCAAGTTAAATATCCGCTTTTAAATATTTACATTCCCCAAGTTTACGGTTTAATTCGGGGTACAGTAGATGATATGGATCAATGGATGCAAAAATTATCTCCTGTTCTCAATCAAGTTACCGTTGGCCAAGCTTATCAAACCTATGAAGTTTATCGTAAATTAGAACCATCTGCCCGTAAATTATGGAAAGTTTGGAATTGGGCGCAATGGGTATTAAATCCTCTTACTGCGGTGGCAAAAAAAGCTAGTGAAGGTGTGGGAAATCGCGCTTCTCAGGAATTATTAATAAACTTGAGTCAACTATTAAGAGAAGCAGCTTTGCGTAACTTATGTAAACAAGCTATCGCTCTCTATGCAGGCACTAAAATTGAATTACCTACCCCCACCCTACCCCAAGTTAAAACCCAAACCCTGCGGGACATTCTCACCCAAGCTGAACCCCCGGAAATCGTTGCCCAAAAACCCGTAAATATTCTCATTATTGGGCGCACAGGTGCAGGTAAAAGTAGTTTAATTAATACTCTTTTTCAAAATGAATTAGCTGCGGTTGATGTTTTACCCAGTACAGATAAAATTCAAAATTATCATTGGGAAACAGAAAATGGGGAAACTCTCAGCCTTTGGGATACTCCCGGTTATGAACAGGTAAAACGGGAAGATTTGCGAGATTTAGTGATTGATTATGCTATTAATGCTGATTTACTATTATTAGTTACTCCAGCACTAGATCCAGCTTTACAAATGGATATAGATTTTCTCCAAGATGTAAAATTAGAAGTGGCAGATTTACCGATTATTACCATTTTAACTCAAGTAGATCGTTTACGTCCTATCCGTGAATGGCAACCTCCTTATGATTGGGAAAAAGGAGAAAAACCAAAAGAAATTTCTATTCGAGAAGCCACAAAATACCGCCAACAACTATTAGAAAATTTCGCTAATTTAGTTTTACCAGTCGTTACAAATGATCCAAAAAATAATCGCAATGATTGGAATATAGAAGCCTTATCTTCAGGATTATTAGCAGCAATAGATCCGGCTAAACAATTACGGTTAACTCGCTTTTTACGGAATTTAGAAACTCGCACCACAACAGCCGCTACAATTATTGAGCATTACACATTTCAGATGACAACTACCCAAGGAATTGCTGCATTACTAAAAAGTCCCGTTTTGCAATTTATTTCCACATTATCAACAGGTTCTCCTACTCTGGCTTATTTACTCGCAGAACAAATTCCCATTGAACAATTACCCATAGTGATTGGTAAATTACAAATGGCTTATGAACTTTTTCCCCTATTAAATATAGACAATTCCAAAACCCGCAACTTTGATTTATTATCCCTGTGGCCATTATTGTTAGAAAACCCTTCTACACCAGATCGTAACGCTTGGGCATTTGGTCATGCTTTAATAGAATATTGGACGCAAGATTTAACAATTGAACAATTGCGAACCAGATTTAATTATTATCTTCAACAGTGAAAAATTAGAGATTTTTTATGTAATTCTTTTATCCGCTTGAGTAGAAATTATCACAATAAATATTTCGGAGATATCTATGACCAGGGATAGTAATACAAAGTTGGGTTAAGAGATATTATTTGTTCAATAGTAGTTAACAAGTGATCCGAAAAATATCTTTTTTTCCTCTGCGGTTTAAGAAGTAATTTATCGAACCACAGAGGCACAGAGGACGCAGAGGAAAGAGGTTTAATTTCCAGCTATGCACCATCCTTTACTGTTGATTTTCGTTAAAATCACGATTTTTTCTTTGATGTTAGCCATAGGAAGCAATCTCTGTTTTGAAGAAATGCTTTCCCTATGGCGAAAACCTGCTTTACTATTCCGTGCGCTTTTAGCCGTTGTGGTGCTAGTTCCTCTAGTGGTTATTGTCCTGCTAAAACTGTTTAACTTACCCCCAGAAGTAATGACAGGATTAGCCTTGTTAGCGGCTTCTCCAGGTGCGCCTCTGACCACAAAACGAGCGCAAATGGCTGGATGTAGATTTTCCTACTCAGCGAGTTTTCAGTTAACTCTCGCTATACTTGCAGTCTGCGTTACTCCTATTACCTTGGAAATTTTTGTCACCCTATTTGAGAATATTTCAGAAAAAGTGACAATTTTAGAAGTTACCCGACAAGTGATCATGGTACAGTTATTGCCTGTCAGTATCGGTCTGTTGCTGCAAAAGTTTGTGCCTCAATTTGCCGAAAATATCGCCCAACCCTTAAATTTTATTGCTAATAGTCTTTTTTTCGTACTGGTTGTTTTAGCTGGTATTTTAGGGATTCCTCTATTTTTCAAAGTTTGGGGATTACCAATGGTTGTTATTACAATTATGGTAATCGCCTCTCTAATAATAGGACACAGTTTAGGGGGTAACAATGATGATACACGACCGATTTTAGCAATTTCCTGTATTGCTCGTAATGTTGGTTTAGCCTTGTTTATCGCTATTTTGAATAACGTAGAACAAAAGGTAATTCCCACACTCATAGCTTATGTAATTTTAGGAGCATTTCTAGGTAGTTTTTACTCAATTTGGAATAAACGCAAATTAGAGCAACAACCTAACTAAATGCGGTTTTTTCCGTTACATAATGGCGGTATAAATTATGTTTCGCGCAAAGACACAAAGGAGCAAAGACGCAAAGTTTGAGATTTGATATTTTCCAATTTAATACTTTGATTCACTAAGGCTATTGTAATTAATCTCTATGCCTGGAGCGTGAAAAAAGCTAAATTATGGCATTATTTGAACAGCTAGAGAGCGGGTTATCATTTGTTGTGACTTTGCTCAAATTCTTACTAGAATTAATTTCTGTTTTTTGTATTTTATTGGGTGTATTAAAAAGCGGAAAAATAGCGATTTCTCTAAATCATCATCATAGTCAAAACCGATTTCTGCAAATCCGGCTCAACTTTGGCATTTGGCTAGTGCTGGCATTAGAATTTCAATTAGGAGCAGATATTCTTTCCACAACCTATCATTCAACATTTGAGTCTCTAGGAAAACTAGGAATTGTTGCCTTAATTAGAACTTTCCTCAATTATTTTCTGAATCAAGAACTCAATAAACAACAATAAAAGTAATTATTCAGAGGTAATTTACAGGCACATCTTACCACAATGAATCAGCCACTTATCAAATCAGAAACACCTGAACAATTGTCTACCAACGATTTAGCGGCAGATCGAACAGAACTAGCTAAATACCGCAGTCGAGCAGCAGCAGATCGCACATTAATGGCGTGGATACGCACCTGTCTTTCCTTAATTGGTTTTGGTTTTGGGATTCCCACCATTGTTAGAGCAATTGAAAATACTCGTCTGAGTCATCACCTTAACCCAGTCAGATTTTCGGTGATTGTGGGACTATCTTTTATTGTGACGGGAATGTTGGGAATGGTTTTAGGGTTAAGAGAACACCGTAAGTTACTTAAACAAATTCAAAATAATCGCTATACCTACGAAACCTCTCACAGTGCGGAAATTATCGGAGTGGCTTTACTTGTAATTGGCTTAGTTAGTTTTCTTGGTGTGATAATTCGGGCAATGAATTTTTAAAGATTTAAGATATATAGCAACTTACGTTACTAAAGCAGGAGTTGAAGGCGTTGGATAAGGTTGATAGTTGAGTGTGTTTATGCCATAATTAATTAAACGATTGGTGATTGTTGGGTTTCATTCTCTCTACTCAACCCACAAGATAGACGATAGCACTAAGAGGTAAGATCATGGATTCAGAAGAAAACAATCAAGAACAAAGCATGATAGAGATTATTGAATCTGGTGAATTAAACAGTATTTATTTCAACGCGTTTGGTATTGGAGTATCTAAAAATGATATTTTAATCTTATTAAAACGCAATGGAAAAGCAGAAGCGGTACTCAATGCTTCTCACATTACAGCAAAATCACTTGTAAGCTCTTTAGATGAAGCTCTGAGAGGATTTGAAGATAAGACAAATCAAAAGATACCAACTTCAGATGAAATCGAAAAATTAATGGAGGAGGAAGATGAAACTAACCTCTAGTAATCCAAAGTATCAAGAGTACCGTAGTCCCTCTCTTTTTGTAGAAGAACCAAAGTTTTTTATAGAAAAAAAATCTCCTTTGGGATTTCGTACATTCAATGAAAACAAAATTTTACTGACAACCAAAAACTTAACAAACAGAATTGAAGAACATAAACCAGACAATCTAGAAAAACCAAAAAGTAAATCAATTAAAATAGATCAAATAGATAAATTATCAACCTTTGAAGAGATTCTAAAATATGGTATTGATGTTATTAAATTGAAGGATGATTATCTTTTTAAACGAATTAGTGAATTAAAAGAATTATGTGATTCAGAAGAAGACTATGATGTTTCCTTAGAATCGCTAAAGTCAATGTTTTTATTTGTTGGAACAATTGGAAATATTTCTAAGCCTAGCAGTATCACAGTAAGTGAAAGTGGTCTTTTTTATGTAAAATGGCAAAGAAATAGGAACAATTCGATAACTGTACGATTTCAAAAAGATTACTTTTTAGACTATGTTATCTTTAAGCCAAGTTCGCATACAAGTAAACGAATTATTTTGAATGGTTCGATGAATGCTATGGATCTAATTGATTATCTTAATGATTTAAATATAAAAATACACCAACAAATATAAACAAAAAATATAAAAATGACAGAGATCGAAACTGGTAATGTTACGCGTTATTGCAAACCTTCGTACTTAGAAAATGGAATAGTACAGAGTTCTGCTTTTGAAAAACGAATAGAACGTAAGGAAAAGTATTTGTCTGTCTATTTACTTGAATTTTTTCAAAAAGAAACGGAAATAAAAAATGTTATTGAAGTCATAACATTTATGACAAAAAAAGGTTTCAATCTCAAACCTGATGGTTCATTTGCTGTTATTAATATACAACAATCTAAAGAATATATTTTTGCAGAAATATCATTAGAAATATCCTATCAAGAAGAAAATTTGCCTCATTGTGGTATTTTTCATGATGCTGATGACCTTTTAGTTGCTGAGTTACTGGCTGAGTGCGTTCAGAATAATTATCTTATTAAAGAGATAACTGATTCAACAAATGAGTAGTTAGAATATTTACACATTAAAAATCATCTGAATCCGTTCTTTAACTACCCGATCTGATTCTTGCATCATAGCTTGATAAAGGATAGTATTAATTTCCTTTGTAGCAATTCCTCCCAAAGAAACCGCAGCCACATAACACATTGAAACCATGCACGGTCTAGGATATCGTCTCAAATTACCAGACCTTTTGCAAGGTTGCTGATTTTTAACCTGTCCTAAAGAGGATATAAAATTTCCGGGTTTTTGTTAAAAATTAAATATTCTCAAGAGGTCAGATTTATGTCTCTGCATGAATACAAACTCGGAACTACCTTCCCCGGAGTCATCGGCCGGACAGTTGATAAATCCAGTCCAGCTTGGCCAGAACCATTACGGGCAAAAGAAAATACACCAAACATCCTATTTATCGTTTTCGATGATACAGGATTTGGACAATTTGGAAATTATGGAAGTCCCATCAAAACACCCAACCTAGACACACTAGCCGCTAATGGATTGCGCTACAATAATCTACACACAACGGCACTGTGTTCTCCCACCCGTTCTTGTCTGCTGACTGGGCGCAATCACCATTCTAACGCCATGTCCTGTATTACAGAAGGGTCTACGGGTTATCCCGGAGGTAATGGGAATATTCCCTTTGAACCTGAGTTCGATGTAAGAAAACCAGCTAAAAATGAGTATTCAAAAGGGTTAGAGGCTTTTCTGGAAAGAGCCTATATTCTCAATAAACATTAATTATTGAGAATTAATAGGAAACCAGCCTAGATTTAAGTAAATTTT
>NZ_JAQMTJ010000064.1:0-13908 GCF_028330815.1 Dolichospermum lemmermannii CS-548 | reverse complement strand
CCTTGCATATGCCGTAATGAATGGGGTTAAAGCTAGGGGAGAAAAAGGACAATACAGTACAGAACGTATTCATTTTAACAAAAATAACCATTCTTAACTTTTCGTTACATAGTTAGAAACTTTTCCGCCGACCTACTTATCAATATCAGGTTTAGTGAATGGATTTTGTTGAGTTTTTGGCACTACCTGATCTGATTCTGCTTCCGCTTGTTCAGGGTCTGTATTTTGTTCTGTTTCTGTCGGGGTTTGTGATTCAGTCTCGGCTGCGGGGTTTGCTGTCGGTGTTTGTCGTGGTTGAGCGATTTTTATGGAGTGCTGTGCGATCGCTATGGAGTGATTTGCTATTCCTAATGGAAAAATTACAATTGATAAAATTATGAATAATTTGATTTTCATGGAACTAAAAACCATTGACTATTCATACATTTTATACAAAAAATCCCCAGCTATAAAAACCAGGGAATTGCTGAATTAATAATGATCCTTGCACAGGATGTTTTGATTTGAATAATCAAGTTCAGATAGAGGCTGAAACAACGGTAAGTAAGTTGGCGTTAAACAATCAACATATGTAACGAAATGTAAATTCGACAAATACCTTATAGATAGGTTATTTAAGGGTTTTTACGAAAAAAATGTATATTGATTTTATCGTGCCGACTTACTTGTATCAATAGTTTGAAAATTAAGTTCACAAACCTTTACAACGTGTCCTTAGCAGACTCTGGAGATAATCGATAACTTGCTGAGGAGATAGATGGCTCATACAGGGGTGGTCTGGCAGAAGACAGGACTTATTGCTAAAACGATGCTCCTGACACAAGGTACATTTGAAGGTTGAAAGCGCTAGATGTACGTGAGGTTGTCTTGGCTTCCACAAGTGTATTGGACTAGCTCCATCGCCGTCAACATCATTACCGAAAAGAGCAATTGTATGACATCCTACCGCAGATGCAATATGCAATGGACCTGCATCCACTGAAATGAAAGCTTTGGTTTGAAGAAATGCGCCTGCCAGTTCTAATAGTGATGTTTGACCTCTGAGATCAATCAAAGCAGTAGTTTGTAACAACTCGTCTTCTATAGAACCTGCATTGTACAGCGTTTTCTGTATCTTCGGCGCACTACCTACTAAACCAATACTCAGTCCTTGTGCTGCACACCACTCAATAACCTGCTGCCAAGCGTGAATCGGCCAGAGTTTAGCAGGTCGGGTAGCTGTCACATGAATTAGCACATCGGGTACAGGAAAATTAGGTTGTTGACTAGGCAGTTCTAGCTTGAAAAAGTCGGTTTCAACATAGGCTAAACGACAGAAAATTTCCCCAATGTAGTTGCTCTGAATCACTCCTTGATGCCGTTTTAGCAATTCAGAACTATTCCAATCTTGATCGTGGAGCAGGCGTTGAATTGAATTTGCATTTTCACCTCCATCGAACTTTTGCTGAAAGTCTTGTGTCAGAGCCGCTCCTGTCACATACAGTGGACGTAGGGCAGTTGTCATCACTAGGTTGATGGGGCTGAATTCATCACAATTAATTACTAAATCGTAAGAACCTGCAACTTGTTGCCGTTGATGTACTACTTGCGCTAACTGCGCTAAGATATCATCACGAGCGCTATACAAAGAAAAGCGCCAATTAATGTAGGGACAATAGAGTTCAAAATCTTGGGTTACGTCACTGCCAAAAAAATCCAACGTGCAATCTGGATATTTTTCTTTCAGACCTCGCAGTAAAGGGGTAGTTACTACATAATTACCAACTTTGCTGGAGCCGAATACGGCAAGATGGGGATGGGGGCGTAAGGATTGATCGACAAAGACCTGCATATTTAGCTACCTAATTCTCGTGTTAAGCAACTCTTAGAATTTTCAAAAACTAGTGGCTTTCAAAGTTGTATGTTTGCGCTGCTTTGATTTAATTTTTGATTCTCTACAAAGTGTACATAAAAGAAGTCAAGAGTCTATTATCAACCTGGCTTGCCTCAGAAGAAATTGAATACAACTTTCCTCGGTGGAAATAATATCTACTCTTCCCTCCATTCCTAATTGAATGGTACATTTCTTATTACCTTGATTTAAAGATAAGCTTTCTGGCTCAATCATCACTTCATACACAGTTGTGTGGGTAATAGTAGAATCACTATTGCTTTGAGGAATGATAGCATCTGGAGAAATTGAGCTAACCACGCCTTTGACGGTGCCGTAATCTGGATAAGGACAGGCAGATACTTGCAACTGCGCTTTTTGACCTTTCTTGACTTTGCCAATGTCCTGAGCGGCAACTAGAGCCTTAATAAGTATCTGGGTCTTGTTAGGAGCAACTTGGGCAATTTCTTCTCCTGTTCTCACCGACTGACCAGAGTTTCGCAGGTTGAGCTTGAAGAGGATACCATCATCTGGGGCAGAAATCACAGTCTGGCTAAGATCGATTTGCACTTGTTGGAGTTCACGAACATCGCTTAAACGCTGTTTTTCAATTTCAATTCGCTGCTGTATCAGGGATTCTCGTTCTCTGTTTATGGTAGCAAGGGTGGCTTGACCACTTGCTTTTTCTAAATAAATACGCTCAAATGCGATTACAACTTCCGATTGACTGGGATAAGTAGCAGCTTTAGCACGTTTAATTCTAGTGTAAACAGATTTAACCACTTCTCGCTGTCGCTCTATCTCTTGTTTTTGCGCTGACAAAACTCCTTTTTGTAACTCAACTGCTTGCTCTTGTTGCTCAACAGTTAATTGTGCTTCTTCCAATTGATTTAAAGAAAAGGCTCCGGATTTTGCTAAAGGTTTATATCGATCTCGCCTGGATTTAGCTGCTTTAAAAGAAGCCAACGCTGACCTTAAGCTCGCAAGATTTGACTGAAACTCAGCGTGAGCTTTTTGCAACTGTGATTGGGCTTGCTTAAAATTCGCCTCAGCTTCTTCGACATCAGCAGCAGCAGTAATTTTAGTATCTCGATACTCCCGATTGCGTCTACTAAGTTCAGCTTCAGCCGAAGCAATAGCACGCTTGTTGCGTTCAGTTTCTGCCAAAATCTGAGTATCTATAGCGCGAATTTGAGCATTAAGTTGAGCTAATTGTAGCTGTGCTTGCTGAATATTGCTTTGCAGTTGGCTCTTTTTAGTTTGAATGCGAGAATTGTTGATGACGGCAAGCACATCTCCCTTTTTGACTTCTTGATTTTCTACAACCAAAACGCGGGTAACCGTTCCCTCTGTAGTAGCCTGAACAATTCGCAATTCACCAGCCGGACGGACGGTTGCTGCTGCTTTAACACTGATTTGATATTTAGTCACAGAGGCAAGTGTAACAACTAAGCCCACACAACCAACAATAAACAATCCGCCTAGAGTCATCCAACGGCTAATCGGTGGTAAAAACTGGTTTTCTCGAACTGTAGGTAAAAAATTTTGCGGAGGTGTACTAGCCATGATGTTTAATAGATGGTGTGTACTTTAGCTCAAATTTGGTCAAAAACTTTACTAGAGAGTTTCTACTAAAGATCCTTACAAAATCTCCTATTAATTGGTTGAGTAATAATCATTCAATCCAAAATAAAAAATCGATATTAGGGAATTAGGAAGTCCAAGTGGTCTCCATCTATTGAGATTAAATCTTGGGGAGAACCCTGGATTTTAAATTGCCCTTTCTCTAGTAGCACAATCCAATCTGCTTGCCGGATTACTCTTGGACGATGGCTAATCATAATAGTGGTTTGAAGACGGCGATGTTCCAGCAGCCGCTCTAGAATTTGAATTTCACTCACCGGATCGAGAGCACTAGTGGATTCATCTAAAATCAGCATTGGCGGGTTATTAACAATGGCTCTGGCGAGTGCTAATCTTTGCCTTTGCCCACCGGAAATGTTGGCACCAAATTCTCCTAATACGGTTTGATATTTTTCAGGTAATTTACTGACAAATTCATCTGCGCCAGTAATTTGACAAGCTTGAACAATTTGCTCAAAGCTGACATCAGGAGTACCTAAGCGAAAGTTTTCAATAATTGAACGACTCCAAAAATGAGGTTCTTGAGGAACAAGAACAATTTGTTGGCGAAGACATTCAAGAGACAGGTCTTGTAAATTATACATACCAATACGAATATTACCAGATTGAGGTAAATATAATCCAGTAATCATTTTAACTAAGGTACTTTTACCACAACCTGATTTACCGATCAATGCGGTAATTTTACCACCAGGAATTGACACGGAAAAATCTTGTAATAAGTCAACTCTACCAGAGTGATGAAAGTTGAGATTCTGGCAAACAATATCAGCATTGCTAGGTATTTTTGTAAAAGGCTTTCTGATATCTTCTTGTTCTTCAGATGTCGCATCGATAACTTCTGAAAGGCGCTCTGCTGCGGTTTTAGTACGGATGAATTGATCCACAAATCCCACCAAAGTAAGCACAAAAATCGCCAAATTCCGATTCATGCTGTTAAGTGCCAACAACTGACCAATTGTTAATTCTTTACCAATCACTAGGGCACTGCCAAACCATAGCAAGGCAATGCTACCAAGAACAAAAACTAACCTAGAGAAGATGTTATTGACTACAGCGATTTGAATTGTGCCGAAAGCGAGATTGGCAAGACTACCAAAACGAGTTTGGAATTCCTCCCAAAATTGAGGTGCAGCATTTGTAGTTTTAAGGGTGAGTGCGCCTTTGAAAGTTTCAACCAGAACGCCTTGGTTTTCTGTTTCTGTGACTAAGAGATTGCGGGTTTTTTGTTCTAATGTAGGTAGGAATATCACTGTGGAAAGAGGCATTAAAAATGCGAGTATACCTGCAATAGCGGTAAGTTTCCAGCTATAAAACAACATGAATCCCAAAGAAACTAGGGCGATAAAAAATTGACTGGGCAGATTGACGAAGACTTGGGCAACTAACTGGTTAATTGCTTGAATATCCTGGAGTCTACTAGTGATTTCGCCACTGCGACGAGATTCGTAGTAACTCAGGGGAAGGTTTAGGATTTGTTGTCCGAAGTCGAGGGGAGGATGATAACAAAGTTAAGGAAATTCTGAAACTTAACACCGATTCAGAATGAAATTAAATCCATCTTTAAAAGCTAAAATCGAAAATCCTTTAATAAAATCCCTTTGCTGTGTAGCACTTAATCGAGGATTGCGGAGTATTTTGCTGTTTGATATTTCTCCTGTGGATTTACAGCAGATTACAGGGGTTTTAATTTCTTTACTCAAAGCAGTTACAGAATGTGGAATTGTACCAATTAAATTGGGAACATTTGAATCAGAGGATGATTTGTGGGGACAAATAGGGTTATGGGGTGAATTAGAAAACCAAGCTTTTAAATGGCAATCTGGGTTACTGGGTAAGACAGAAAATGATCAGGAAATTCGATTAGTAATTATCCCTGATTTAACAAAGTTAAGTTTAGCAGCAATGAGAGCTTGTGTTGTACTCATGGGAGCAGATGTTGTACATTTAGAGCGTCATGGACAAAATCTATATTGGCAACCCAATCTTTGCTGGTTAGTGGGTTGTTCAAGTCAGCCAGAAGAAATAGGTAAGATTTCTCCTCATTTATTAGATAGGTTTGCAATCCGTCTTAATGGAAAAATTAATAACAATACAGATAGGGTAAGTCAAATTAAACAATTATTAAATGATGAAAGATTAGAACAAAAGTTATTGTTTCAGGAAAGGGAAATTGAACCGGAATTGCAACAATGGTTAAAACAGGTTAGCATTTCACAACCAAAGATGACACTAAAGGCTTTAGAGAGGATTTTAGACTATACTTCTACCTCAACAGTGTATCATCGTCGAGAACTGGCTTTAGCTCGGTTTTCTAGCACTTTGGCTCAATTAGAGGCAGAAAAGCAAGTAACAGTTGCTCATGTGGATAGAGTAGCGAAAATGATTGGGTTAAAATTAGAGCAAGAGATAAATAATCCCAATAACCAAAATATAAATATCATACCGATACCAGGAATTGACTCACTTGAAAATGAACTCAAGCCTGAACCCAGTTTAGAATTAAAGGATAAATTAAAACCAAACTTAGGTGATAATGATCCAAAAAAAGAGAATGAATTAACTATTTATCAAGGAGATAAACCTCAATCTTTTCCAGATATATCTTTACCAAATATTGAGCCTTTAGAGAATCCTTATATAGAGGATATTGCACCTTTGGAAAGAGAAATGGCTTCTCTAAAATTTCCTACTCGTCGGTTTAAATCAAAAGCGATCGCTCATGGCACAATTATTGGAGTGGAAAAAAGTAGCACGGTACAAGATTTAGCCATTGTCAGAACATTATTAGAAGCAGCTAAATTTCAGAATATTCGTCAAAATAATCATCTTAATAGTCATCGAAAACTAAAAATATCACCTACAGATATATATCGCCATCGTCGCGCGCCTGTTGCTGAACAGATGTTAATGATGTTACTAGATTATACTTGTTTAGAATCTTGCCAATGGGAAGAACAATTATTTCCCTATATCAGTTGGGCTTATACACAAAGAGCAAGTATTGGTATCATGCAAGTGGGTATTGCTACTGATTCAACAATATTAAAAGAGGAAGAATTAAAACTTAGCATTAATTTTGAGGAATTACGAGCTAAAAAAATATCTGCTCAAAATGTTCTTGTTCCTTCTATTAATATCGCTCTTGATTTAGAAAAAACTAAAAAAGGTAAAGCAACACCCTTAGCACATGGTTTTGATTTAACCCTACAAACTCTTCGTCATGCTCTACAACATGGCAGAAATACCATCCAAAAAGCGGTTTTAGTTGTGATTAGTGATGGACGAGGAAATGTTCCTTTAGAAGCAAGTCATTTAGGAGAAATCAAACCACCTGTGGGACGAAAAGGATTTGAAGATGCTTTAGAAATTGCTCAAAAAATTGGCAATTTAGACAATGTAGAAGTGGTATTTCTCAATCCCCAATCAAAGCAATATCCTGATTTACCATTATCATTAGCAAAAGAATTAAGGGCAAAAGTTGTTGCTATTCCACCCTTGGAAACTTGGGAGGTGGTAGAATGGGAATAAATCCAATTCAACAACTAAAAAATAACCAAAGTTCTTTTAATTATCAACTGCAATCTCAAGCAAAATCAGCAGATAAATTATTAGAAAATAATAATAATTCAGAAATTGATGAAATAGAAAGATTAAGCAAGGAAAACAATAAAGATTTTCAAACTATTTTTAGGATTAAAATAGATCAAAAGTTTAAAGAACAAGTGGCTACTTTAGAGGTCAACTTAGAAGACGATGACAGCATACATATTCGCTTTTGTCACGCATTATTTGAACCAGGTGGACAAGTAATTAAAATTACTGATGCTCCCGAAATATCTTTTGATAAAATGATGAGAAGTGTTAAGGATAATACAACCCTTGTAAATAAGAGCAGAGATTTTATTGGAACAATGCGACAACTTTCCAAAAAAAATGGAAAAGCAAGTCAACTAACATCTTGCTTGAGAACATTACAAAAAAAACTACAGGATGAATTTCAACATCAACTATCATATTTAATTATTTATGATTTGACAACTTTTGAAATTCCTTGGGAAATGCTAGAAATTAAAAAGGATGAGTATTTGGGTGCTTCAATAGTAACAGTACGATGGCAAGATATTATAGATCAAAATGATTGGGATAACGAAAACAGATTAATCAATTTAGAAATTGAAGAAAATAACTGTCGTGGTAAGATGGTTGCTTATTTGAATAAAAATTTGAATAAAAAAGACCCTAATGAGGTCAATCTAGAAAAGCAAACTATTGAAAAATTTCAGCCTATTTTACATGATAATATTAATGAGTTTTTGTTATTTTTAAATTCCTCAAAACCAAACATTAGCTTAATATTTATAGCCAGTCATGGCTTTTATGAAGATGATGAATCTACAAAAATTAATGATTCTACAATTAGATTAGGAGCAAATGATCCTAAAGAACAAATATCTTTAAGTGGGTTATCTGCTTACAATTTTAATTGTTTAACTGAGATTTCTATTATTGTGTTTATCAATGCTTGTCATTCTGGACGTTTGCATAAAAATGATCCTTTGAGAATTAAAGAATCCAAAATTTTTTCTGGTTTTCCTATATTTTTTTTAGAAAAAGGAGCAAAAGGAGTTATCGGAACATTATATAAAGTAAAAAATGAATATGCAGTAATATTTTCCCAGAATTTTTTTGCAGAATATGAAGCAAACAATGGGCTTTCTGTAGCTAAAATTTTAAAAAATATTAGAGAGAAAGCTGTTAAAGAATATATAAATAATCCAGACACAAAAAATATGCTTTTATTTTTTTATACCTTTATGTATATCTATTATGGCAACCCTATGACCACACTTGACATTATTCCCCATGAGGAAAATTAAATGACTGATACTCAACAATTACCCATATCAATTCAACCCACAATTAGCTATCCTCAGCAAGCAGAAGTAGGTAAAACCTATTTAATGACAATTGATTTAATACAAACAGGTAATTGTGAGGAGTGGAATTATGAAGAAGAGGAATATCCCATTTATTTTAGAGTAGATACTACTCCATTATTTAAGAATAAACCCATAGATGAACCCGCAGTTGTTTTACATCGCTTTGGTGGAACTTATGGCGCTGCAAAGTTTTTCTTAACTGCCGCAGATAAGGAAATGAAAGGTGAGATTAGAGTAACTTTAGTCAGTGCTTGGGGTGTACCCCTGAAAATGTTGCGGTTGCAGAATGTATCTATTACTAAAGAAAATATTAATACCCCACAATGTGTTATTATAGAACAAGAACCACCACCACCAAAAATTTCTAATAAAACTTTTAAAGTTAAAACCATCATTCTCATAGATGATTCTATCAACCCACAAACTTTTGATTTTCAAGTTGCAGTTATAAAAGTTAATCAATCTGGTCAATCTAATAGTAATAATATTCTAGAACAAATTAACGAAGCAGTATTTAACCACACAGAAAAATATTTAACTGATATTGAAAAGCAATTATTAAATGGCGCATTAGAAAAATTAACCTATAAACAAATTTATAACCAAATTAGAGAATCAGCAAATTACCCAGAATCAGAGCAGCAACTTAGCAATAGTATTGCTAAACCATTGTGGAAAGTCTTAACAGAAATAATTGGCGAAAAAGTCACCAAATCAAATGTTAAATCTCTCATTAATAAATGGTCTGCTAGTTCCCATCTAACTATTGACCATCATTCAGCACAAGCCACAGGTTTTATTCAAGACTTAGCTAACGACACTCAACTAGAAATGATGTTAATTCCCGGTGACACTTTTATCATGGGTTCTCCACCAGAAGAATTGGAACACCAAGAAGATGAAAGTCCCCAACATTCTGTCACAGTCCAACCCTTCTTTATGGGTAAATATCAAGTCACCCAAGCACAATGGCGATTTGTTGCTCAGTTACCCCAAGTGAACCGTGAGTTAGAGCAAGATCCATCTAACTTTAAAGGTGATAATCGTCCTGTTGAAAAAGTGTCTTGGTATGATGCAGTTGAGTTTTGCGATCGCCTTTCACAATATACAGGTAGAACCTACAGCCTCCCCAGTGAAGCAGAATGGGAATATGCCTGTCGAGCAGGAACAAAGACACCATTCCACTTTGGAGAGACGATAACAACGGATTTGGCTAACTATGATGGTAACTATACTTATGGTCAAGGATCTAAAGGAGTTTATAGAGAAGAAACAACAGAAGTAGGGAGCTTTGAAGTAGCTAATAATTTCGGATTATACGATATGCACGGCAACGTCTGGGAATGGTGTCAAGACGATTGGCATAGTAACTATGAAGGTGCGCCTACAAATGAAAGCGCATGGCTAGATAATGAAGAGAGTAGTGATTTTAAACTGCTGCGCGGTGGTTCGTGGAGCAACATTCCTGATCATTGCCGTTCTGCTTGTCGCGACAGCTACAATCTCGCTTACCTCAACATCACTCTTGGTTTTCGGGTTGTATGTAGTGGTGCGGCGAGGACTTGATAGCACTATGCGCTTTTGCCCTCTTGCTCTTTTCTTGTCTTATCCCTCTCGCATAGCGAGAAAAATTTTTTTGTCAGAATCAGGATATCCACCGATTAAAGGATGAACAGGATGAAACCAGGGATTTTATATTGTCAGCTTGCGACGTATAACTAACAACCGGAATTTTAGTCGGTTTCAACCGACTTCAGCTATGAGACAGAGAATTTATTCTCTGGCGTTGTTGATACTAACGATACTAACTTCCATTCTCTGGCGTTGTTGATACTAACTTCTTGGTTTATTTTGTCAAAAAATCATCAATTAATCTCAGAAAATCAGGATTTCCTGGGTAGAAAATAATTTTTTATTTCTATTTTTTATCAGCTATACTATAAACAGTATGACCAAAGAAAATTAATTTACTAAAAAACAATTATTGCTTAGTAAAAACTTTGTGTATGTTAAGTAAATTAACTTAATGTTGAACCTTAATAATTTCAAAAAATTAATTAGCAGTTAAATGGAAGAATTACCGATTATCCAAAAAACCTATGATTTAATTAAATGGTATGTTCCCATTCTTAACCGTCTTCCCAAAGACCATAAATTTATATTAGGAGACAGAATGATAAAAGAATTATATGAACTACTTGAAGGTTTAATCATTGTTCGTTATGCAAAACAAAAATTAATTCAGTTAGAGTCCCTAAATAGTCAATTAGACATTATTCGCTATCAAACCAGACTATTACTAGATTTTCAGCTAATTCCTATTCATAGATATGAATATGCTGGCAAAGCAATCAACGAGATTGGTATGGAATTAGGCGGTTGGATTAAACAACAAAATAAACGTCCAGTCATTAAAAATTAGTAACCTGTCTGAATCAGGTGGTTATCGAGCGATAGTCGAGATAATGTCCAGGATTAAAGGATGAACAGGATGAAGATTTTATCACCAATCACCTTTTCCCCAATTACCAATTACCAAAAATCCTATGAAACGCTATGGTAATCTTTATGCTCAAATAGTTGAGTTTGAAAATATATTAGCATCAGCCAAAAAAGCCCAAAAAGGTAAAAGATTTCGATATAATGTTTTAGAGTTTAATTATAACTTAGAAAGTGAATTAAGTAAATTACAACAAGAGCTAATCAATAAAACTTATCAACCAGGTGAATATAGAACATTTTATATTAAAGAACCAAAAACGAGAATGATTTCCGCCGCACCATATCGAGATAGAGTGGTACATCATGCCTTATGTAATATTATTGTTCCCTTAATTGAACCAACATTTATCGGTGATTCCTATGCAAATAGGGTAGGATTTGGAAGTCATCGGGCTTTACGTCGTTTTACTAAATTTGCGCGTTCTAATCGCTATATTCTTCAGTGCGATATCCAAAAGTATTTTCCTAGTATTGACCATGAAATTCTCAAAACTTTGCTACATAATAAATTAAAATGCCCGGATACACTTTGGTTAATAGATAGTTTAATTGATAACAGTAATGAACAGTTTCCAGTAGTTGAATATTTCCCAGGAGACGAATTATTAACGCCATTAGAAAGACAACGGGGTTTACCAATTGGGAATCTTACCAGTCAGTTTTTTGCTAATGTCTATCTCAACTAAGTAAGTCGGCACGATAAAATCAATATACATTTTTTTCGTAAAAACCCTTAAATAACCTATCTATAAGGTATTTGTCGAATTTACATTTCGTTACATATGTTGATTGTTTAACGCCAACTTACTTATTTAGATCATTTTGTTAAAGACAAGTTAAAAGCGTGGAAATATCTGCGTTATGTTGATGATTTTGCCTTATTTTCAAATGATAGAGAATTTTTGACAGATGCTAGATATGCTATAGAAGAATACCTAACAGAATTAAGACTAAAAATCCATCCTATCAAGAGTCAATTGTTTGAAACAAAGTATGGTACTAATTTTTTAGGTTTTCGCATCTTACCAAACTGTATTCGAGTCTGTGCAGAAAACTTGCGTAGGGCAAGACGCAGACTTAAAAATATGCAAAGTAATTATATTCAAGGTAAGATTGAATTAGAGAAAATATCCCAATCAATTCAAAGTTGGTTCGCTCATTTGGAACATGGTGATACTTGGCAATTACGCCAACAGATATTTACTACTCTTGCCTGGACAAGAGAGTAGAGAAGGGATGGGCTATTTTAACTGCTGCGCGGTGGTTCGTGGAACAACAATCCTGAAAATTGCCGTTCTGCTTATCGCAACAACAACAACCTCGACAACAACAACAACAATATTGGTTTTCGGGTTGTATGTAGTGGTGCGGCGAGCATTCTTCTGTACCAGAACTGGCGGGTGGGAATTCGTCGGGCGTGTCAAAGAAGAGTCCAGACCTGTTCCTGTGATGTCGGTAACGGCATCCGAAAATCAAACTGGATTGGGTAGCTTGGTAGGTGTCAAAGCCGAAGACTTGCCCAACCCAACCCTTATGCGCGGGGGTTTTTACGGCTATCTCAGTGCTATCCTGTAATGATTCATAATCATTGACTACTAACAATTGACCGGATTTGTAAACTACCACTTGCGAATTCATCCCCCAAGAATTTCATCACAACTTTTAATGGCGCAGCTTCCAATTTTATATTACTAGGTGATGCGTCAATAAACTTAAATTGATAAGGGTCACGAGGTAAAACTGAAGTATCGAAGTCTTCCACCGATAAATCACCGCTAATAAATACATTTGTATTAGTACGGCTAAATTTAGCGATCGCCTCCCCAACAACCTGATCTTCCACAAATACCGATTCAATGGTAGTAATAGCAGCTTTACCAACATCTGCTGTAATTTGTTCAATAATAATTTGACTATCAGGGTCAGTTGCGGCTTTATATAGTTTATTTGTCTTAGGTTCAAGAACTATAAAACCAGTCCCATTAGGTTGAATAATCTGAAATTGGCCATCAACTTTTGACCGATCGCCCGCTCTGACCCCTTTAATATTGGCAACAATTTTATGAGTGCTTCCCGAACTATTGTACACACCCTGTACCCCTGATGTAGAGGCAATTAGACGGTTAAACTGGGTTAAAATTCCCCCCTTACTATTGATGCTAAATGCTGATAATGCGATCGCTATTAAAATACAAAGTATAAAATATTCAGCATTGCTGCCAGTCTTTAATCTCAAATTCCGATTCCCAGGACAAACACACCTAACAGGTGAAGGCCAGAACATCTCCACACCACCGCGAGTAAAACAATCGGCAAACCAGCCAAAGGTGTACCCAATGGTTAACGCTGAGGCTATAGGAATAAATTGGGGAATAAATATTGCTGTTCCATAGGAGGCGATTCCTACGGAGCGCTTCGCTATCGCCACCACTGCACTGGCAATTATAGAATGAGTCATACTTCTATGGGGCATTGTCTCTTGAAAATAGCCAGAAATCCAAGGAAAGATTTTACCTGCTGGAGAAGTAGAAACATCAACATCTGGGAGTAGACCAGCGATCGCCCCCACAGCAATTAAAACCGGGTCAGCGGTTTGCAGTAATAAACTGGATGCAGTCCCACTAATTAGTAAATGTGAAATTCCCAACATTATCTAATTCTCCTTTCCTCACTTGGTAAACTGTAAAGCAGTCGGGAGAGTCCCAAGAATATAGCCGCAGCGATGCCACCAAATATATAACCCACATTCCGCACCCCAAACTGTCACAGATCAAAAAAGCCCTTAAAGTAGTACATAATAACTAAAGCTAATTCAAAAATTAAGATGCTTAATGAGAATAAGTAGCATTAAAAGGGACGTGGTGTGATAAAGTGAAACTTGGTAACAAAAGAAAAAAATGAATTGATAACCAAATAAGAAATAATTGATGACAACAGAAGTATTAGAGG
>NZ_JAQMTJ010000063.1:0-46693 GCF_028330815.1 Dolichospermum lemmermannii CS-548 | reverse complement strand
TCTTCCTTCTTCCTTCTTTCTGACTCCTGACTCCTGACTCCTGACTCCTTCTTTCTGACTCCTGACTCCTGACTCCTCTACTTATATGCCTACTACTACCTGGAATCGTCATCATATTCTCACACTTGCTGACTTCACAACGGCTGAATATAACGCCGTGTTACAAACTGCGGCTTCTTTTCAAGAGGTACTATCACGACGGACAAAGAAAGTCCCCACTTTACAGGGACAGGTAGTAGCAAATTTATTTTTTGAACCTTCTACCCGCACCCGCAGTAGTTTTGAAATTGCGGCAAAAAGACTTAGTGCGGATACCCTCAACTTTGCCGCAGCTACATCTTCTATGACCAAAGGTGAAACAATTCTTGACACAGCAAAAACCTATTTGGCAATGGGAACTGATATTATGGTAGTCCGCCATAAGGATGCAGGAGTTCCGCAAGCGATCGCGCAAGAAATGGATCGTTTAGGTGTAAAAGTTAGCGTCCTCAATGCCGGTGATGGACAACATGAACATCCATCTCAAGGATTATTAGATTTATTTACAATTTGTAGTTTAATTGACCCTGCACAACCCAAAATTGAATCATTACAAGGTAAAAAAATTGCTATTGTTGGCGATATTTTACACTCTCGTGTAGCCCGTTCTAATATTTGGAGTTTAATCGCTAGTGGTGCAGAAGTACATCTGTCCGCACCTCCCACATTATTACCTAAATACTTTGCAGAATACTTAGGATGTACAGAAAACTCTAACCGATTATTTACCCATTGGCAATTAGAACCAGCTTTGGAAAATGCTGATTTTGTCATGACATTGCGCTTACAAAAAGAACGGATGACCGCCCATTTATTCCCTAGTTTAAGAGAATATCATCAACTATTTGGCATTACTCGTGCTAAGTTAAAACTATGTAAACCTCAAGTTAAAGTATTGCATCCAGGTCCAGTAAATCGGGGTGTGGAAATTAGTTCTGATTTAATGGATGATCCTGAATTCAGCTTAATTCAATCTCAGGTAACTAGCGGTGTAGCAGTGCGGATGGCACTTTTATATTTTATCGGTAGTGGTAGGGCTTAATTAATAATAATGCTGTCCCATTGGAATTAAACCAAAAATCTTTGCAAAAACTGGTAACAAATATGCCTACTTTAAGAGTCAATTGTTTTACCTCTTTACCCATATTTTCCTTGCTGATAAGTGGAAGTTGGGTGTTCGTATGTGAATATAGTCCAGTTCAGGCTCAAACATCTAATAATATGCCAATATTCGCACAAGCAACATTGCCATATCTCCAGGAAATACCCATTAACCAGCAGCCATTACCGCAGTTACAACCAGAAAAATTCTATCAATCTCAAGGGACACAATATAGTCAATATAACCAAAACTTTGACCGATATTTTGTTTATGTTGATAGCAATAATTACGAAACTTTGCAGCGAGTTCGGCAAATTGAACCTAATGCCTATATTCGCAATTACAAGGGACGTAATGTGATCCAATCTGGCGTTTTTAATGGACAATCTAATGCTCAAAAACGGGTAAGAGAATTGGAATTTAATGGGATTTCTGGCGCGAAAATCGTTAATTCGGAAAATATAGAATTAACACCTAATTATTCGGTTCAACCAGTAATGTCTTATAATGCTCCCGGATATAATGATCAGAACTATGCAAATAACTATCAACAGGAAAAAAGAAATTCCTATTATGTAGTTATTCCTGGTAATGCTAATAATTTACGTTCTTTAGGTACAGAAATTCGCCAAAAAGTTAGCATCAATATTAATGTATTTAGGAGAACTCAAGCACTAGGAACGCATATAGCTGTAGGACCTTTTAGCGATCGTTTAGAAGCCGAACAATGGAATAGCTATTTGAAAAGTTCAGGTTACGGTAATGCTAGAGTTTATTACGGAAAATAAGGTAATGGGTAATGGGTAATTGGTAATTGGTAATGGGTAATTGGTAATTGGTAATTGGTAATTGGTGAAAATATTTGTCTTTCAACTGACAACTGTACGGGCGAAGCATTTGGAGAACTATTTTTGGCAATGACCGATAATTTATCTTCCAAATGCTTCGCCCCTACTAACAACTAACAACTGACTAATGACTAAAGAACAATTTGTTGTTACCGCAGCCCAAATGCGGGATATTGAAGCCAGGATATTTACTGCCGGAATGCCTGTAGCAGCTTTAATGGAAAAGGTAGCGGGATTAATTTCCCACCGCTTACAGGCTATTATTTCCCCAGGGCAATGTGTAGGAATTTTAGTTGGTCCCGGTCATAATGGAGGAGATGGTTTAGTAGTAGCTCGTGAATTGCATTTTCGCGGTTATCAAGTTTGGATTTATCAACCTTTTTCTAAGTTAAAAGAATTAACTTCCCAACATTTTCAATATGCACAAAATTTAGGAATTTCCTGTTATCAAGAAATTTCCCAATTACCAAGTTATGATTTTTTAATTGATGGTTTATTTGGGTTTGGGTTAGAAAGAAAAATTACTGATTCTATTGCTACTGCAATTAATTATTTTAATAGCAAAAATCAACCCATTATTAGTATTGATATCCCTTCGGGTTTACATACAGATACAGGAGAAGTTTTAGGAACAGCTATTCAGGCAAATTATACATTTTGCTTAGGTTTATGGAAACAAGGTTTATTACAAGAACAAGCATTACCTTATATTGGTAAAGCCGAATTAATTGACTTTGATATTCCCTTAGCAGATATTCATGCTGTTATCGGTAATATTCCCCAAATCAAACGTATTACTAAAACAACAGCATTATCAACCTTACCTTTACCTCGTCCTCTCATTACCCATAAATACAAACAAGGACATTTATTATTAATTTGTGGTTCTCAACGTTATGCCGGTGGAGCAATTTTAACAGGTTTAGGTGCGCGAGCTTCTGGTATAGGAATGTTATCAATCGCTGTCCCCGAATCTCTAAAAATGTTGTTAGTTTCCCATTTACCAGAAGCGTTAATTATTGGTTGTCCTGAAACCGAAACAGGAGCAATTGCTAATTTACCATTAGTAGGGTGTGTTAGCGACAGCGTAACGCACCTTATAGATTTAAATTCATTTACCACAATTGCTTGCGGACCCGGTTTAACTAAAGATAGTATTTCTATTATTCCCGAAATAATTAAATGTGAATGTCCTTTAATTCTCGATGCTGATGCTTTAAATATTCTGGCACAATTAGGAACTATTCCCACATTGAAATCACGAAAATCAGCCACTGTAATTACACCCCACACGGGAGAATTTAAGCGTTTATTTCCCCATATTGATTACACAAATAGAATCAAAGCCGTACAAACAGCAGCACAAGAAAGTGGGGCTGTAGTCCTGCTAAAAGGGGCAAGAACAGCTATATCTAATCCTCAAGGTAGTAGAGTTTGGATAAATCCCGAAAGTACCCCAGCCCTAGCCCGTGGAGGCAGCGGTGATGTATTAACTGGGTTATTGGGTGGACTATTAGCGCAAATTATGAATAAAGAAATTTTTATAGAAGATATAGTCGCAACTGCGGCTTGGTGGCATTCCCAAGCAGGAATTTTAGCAGCACAAGCAAGAACAGAATTAGGAGTTGATGCTTTTACACTGACACAATATTTACTTCCGGTTTTAAAGCGATGATAATGGGGACTGGGGACTGGGTAAAAATTCTTCCCAATCACCAATCACCAATTACCAATCACCAAATAACAATTACTTAACTGTTACCTTACCACCAGCTTCTTCAATCCGCTTCTTGATATCTTCAGCGGCTTCCTTAGTTACAGCTTCTTTAACTGCTTTAGGAGCGGCTTCTACCAAGTCCTTAGCTTCTTTCAGACCTAGACCTGTGATTTCACGGACAATCTTCAAGACAGCAATCTTCTTATCGGCAGGTACAGAATCCAAAATTGCATCAAATTCGGTCTTCTCTTCTACTACTTCAGCAACAGCACCAGGAGCAGCCATCATCATCATGCCACCACCAGTAGGAGCAGCACTAACACCAAAAGCTTCTTCAATTTGCTTAACTAATTCAGAAGCTTCTAATAAGGTCAAAGATTTCAATTGGTCTAAAATTTGTTCGGTTGCAGCAGACATGGATATAACTCCTAAAGAATTTTTGATTTGTTAGTTTTTTAGTTGTGAGTTGTCAGTGATTAATCTTCACTAACTACCGCTAACTCAGCAGCACTTTCAGAACTATCGCTATTTTCTTTTTCAGCGACAGCTTGCAAAGCGCGAGCCAAGGAACTGGGAACTTCGTTGATACCAACAGCCAGCTTGGTAGCCACACCGTTGATAGCACCAGCAATTTGAGCCATGAGTTGTTCCTTAGATGGCAAGTCTCCTAGAGCCTTGACATCAGCTTCACTCAGGACACGACCTTCCATGACACCACCGCGAATTTCTGTTTTCTTGGTGGCTTTTTGGAATGCTTGGTAAGCTTTAATCGCAGATAAATCTTCTTTAACTAGCAGAAATGCCGAAGAACCGTTAAGTAATTCTGACATTGGCTGCCATTGTTCCTGATCCTTAATAGCAATGCCCATAAAGGTGTTTTTTGTCACCTTACAGATAGCACCACTAGGACGGAGTTGCCGACGCAAATCGGTGATTTCAGCAACAGTTAGCCCCTGATAATCAATTACCAGTGCTAAAGTTGATTCACTCAAAGAAACTTTAAGATCAGCAACTATTTCTTTCTTGTTTTCTAACGTTCTTCCCATACTTATCTCACCTCCAATGTCAGTTGTCAGTGGTCAGTTGTTAGTTGTCGGTTGTCAGTAGGGGCGAAGCATTTGGAAGATAAATTATCGGTCATTGCCAAAAATAGTTATCCAAATGCTTCGCCCGTACGGTTGTCAGTTGTCAGTAGGGGCGAAGCATTTGGAAGATAAATTATCGGTCATTGCCAAAAATAGTTATCCAAATGCTTCGCCCGTACAGTTGTTAGTTGTCAGTTGTCAGTTGTCACCTTTTTGCTGACACACGGAAAAAACTTAACCCCAGCTATCTTAGCCAGGGTTTCAAAGTAGTATTTTTAAGGCCGCAGTTATCAAACTTTTCTTGATTAAACTTCAGGCGGTTAAAATTACAACCTCGGCAGGGTATTAAGCTATTAGCACCTGCTGTCTCCGGCTTTGCTTATTTAATTTTGGTCATTGGTAATTTCTGATTATCTTCATCTACTACCAATTACCCATTACCAAACTATGCAGCGTCAGTTATTTTTAACTCTCGTAAAGCACTAATGTCAATAGCAATTGACGGACCCATTGTCGAGGATATATACAATGACCGCCAATAACGACCCTTAGCGCCTGAAGGACGGTTACGGTCAACTGACTCTTGTAATGCCTTGAGATTGATTAATAAATCTTCAGGTGAAAAAGCAGTCTTACCAAACATAACATGGACAATCCCAGTCCGATCAGCCCGATATTCTAATTTACCAGCTTTGAATTCAGCGATCGCACTAGCAACATCAAATGTCACTGTTCCACCTTTAGGTGAGGGCATCAAACCCCGTGGACCTAGTAATTTACCCAGCTTTGCTACCTGTGGCATCACATCTGGTGTAGCAATCAGCTTGTCAAAGTCCATCATGCCTTTCTGAATATCTTCAATGAGTTCTTCAGAACCAGCTATATCAGCACCAGCATTAGTTGCTTCTGTGACTTTTTCCCCTCTGGCGATAACTGCTACCCGAATTATCTGTCCTGTACCTTTGGGTAGTGCTACCGTTGTCCGCAACTGTTGGTCTGTATATTTAGGATCAATTCCTAAACGGATATGAGCTTCAGCAGCCTCAGCAAATTTAGCGGTTGCTGTTTCTTTTAACAGAGCTAATGCTTCTAAGGGTGTATAATCCCGATCTTCTACTTTTTCTAGCAACGCCTGTAAGCGGCGTGATACTTTTTTTGCCATTTTTTTCTCCTGGGGTAATCTCGAAGTCGTGCTTCTCCCCCGATATGATTTTGTTATTAGTTCAGTTGTCAGTTGTCAGTTGTCAGTTGTCAGTTGTTATTTTTTTATCTACTGTCACCTGTCACCGTTTCGCTGACGCTCACGGCGAAGCCTGTTCTCTGTCACCTAATCTGTGATTGTTACGCCCATGTTTTTAGCAGTTCCTTCCACGATATTCATGGCTGCATCAATATCATTGGCGTTGAGGTCAGGAAGCTTGGTTTGAGCAATTTCACGTAATTGCGTTCTGCTAATGCTACCAACTTTAGTTTTGTTGGGTTCACTTGAGCCTCTTTCAATCTTCGCTGCCTTGCGAATCAAAACTGATGCTGGTGGAGTTTTGAGTACAAATGTAAAACTTCTATCTTCATAAACAGAAATTTCTACAGGTATCACCATTCCAGCTTGGTCTGCTGTTTTGGCGTTGTACTCCTTGCAGAACATCATGATGTTAACACCATGTTGACCCAATGCAGGACCAACTGGCGGTGCTGGGTTGGCTTTCCCAGCATTCAGGGCCAATTTAATGACCGCTACTACTTTCTTCGCCATTTGTATTTAGCTCTGTTTTTTAACCTGATTAAATTCCAATTCTACTGGTGTATCTCGTCCAAAGATAGAAAGCAGAGCTTTTAGTTTACTCCGTTCTGGGGAAACTTCAATCACCTCGCCTTCAAAATCCTTAAATGGACCAGAAAGCACAACTATCTTATCACCTGTAGCCATATCAATTATGACTACTGGCTCTTGTTCCAAGGCTTGTTTGAATATGCGTTCAACTTCCGAAGGATTCAGGGGAACTGGCTTAACGTGACCACGGCCTCTACCGCTACCACGCTTCTGCTCTGCGCCCACAAAGTTAATCACGTGGGAGGTGTTTCTTACCACCTGCCATGTATCATCACTCATCGCCATTCGGACTAGCACATAACCAGGGAAAACCTTTTCTTCTGAAGGTAGACGTTTACCGTCCTTACGGATTTTCACCGTTGGGGTGTGGGGAATTTCCACTTGGACGATTCTATCAGCGACATCAAAAGTTTGGATACGTTGCTCTAAATTTGTCTTTACCCGTTTCTCACAGCCAGAGGCTACTTGCACTGCATACCAGCGGACTTCTTTGATCCCTGTTAAGAGTGTGTCATCTGACTGCAACTCGGAGTTGCGTGGTTCGTCTGTTGCAGAAGTCATCAGAACACCTGTTTTGCTGCCCAAGCGAACAATCCATCTACCAAATATATCAAAGAGGCGGAGAGTGTAACCATTAATAGTACAGCGGCTGATTCACTCACCAACTGTTTCCGACTGGGCCAAATTACTTTCTCAAGTTCTTCCTTTGTTCCTTGGAAAAAATTGTTTAAGTTAAACCCATTTTCGGTTTCTGGCATTTCTGCTTCATTTTTTTTGGCCACAGTCGTTATCCCCCCGTTTCTTAAATAGCCTAACCTTTTGACACTCTGCGGTCTAAAGACACGCAGATTCTTTAAGACATACTTAAAAAGGATAGTCAATTATCCTCCTAGACGCTCAAGGCAACTACCACTACGACAGGTATTGCAATTGCGCTTACTTTTGATTTTTCTGCTGCTTTTGTGAGTCCATCAATTTTTAATGTTAAACGCTCCATGCTTTACCATTGCTTGTTTACCCAGGCTACGGCTATGCCCAGACGAGATAAATCAGGGGTTTCTCCTTAATAAAACACTTCTTGGCGTTGATGGTTATTCCTACTTGCTAATTGATTCTATCATATTACTGCGAATAAATTCGCCGTTGGCACTTCCTCCACGCATCTATTGCCAAGTGGCTTCCGTGCCTTTCGTTCTGTTTGGTGATTTTTTTTCAAGGTTTATAGCTTCGGCCTAAATTAACTGCCAACAGTCAAGCTATATTTCAAAAAAATTATACCCGAAATAATTGACGTTTTCTGCTGTTTTGGCAGTGGCGTTATTGCTTCGGGCAGTATTTTTCTTTTTTAGCGCGCCCTGGAGGACTTGAACCCCCGACATCAGGTTTTGGAGACCTGCGTTCTACCAACTGAACTAAGAGCGCACAAGCTTTTCTTGTTACAGTCATTGCGCTGAACTTTTTTTATTCTAACGCAATTTCGCTTCTGATTGTAACTTATTTTTTTTCTTTTGGCAAGTTAGCGGCAGATGCCGCTTGCAGACTGGGTTTTGTCTATTAATTCACCATTGGGAATTATAGAGGGCGGTCGAATCTTTGTTTAATGCGGGTTGCCTTGCCGACGAGGGCGCGTAGATAATATAATTTAGCACGTCTAACCTTACCACGACGCAATACTTTAATGCTTTCAACCAGGGGAGAATGAAGCAAAAATACTCGTTCTACACCCACACCTTGGAAAACTTTACGGACTGTGATAGTTTCGTTGATGCCGCCATTGCGTCTAGCTATAACTACACCTTCGTAAGGTTGCACACGGAATTTAGTGCCTTCCTGAATTTTGATTCCTACCTTAACTGTGTCACCGACATAGATATCGGGTAAGTCAGATTTCATTTGCTCCGCTTCAATTGAGCGGATAATCTCTTGGGCGTTCATTACTTTTTATGTTTTTTGAAAAAACTCACAATCGTTAATTATAAATCTATAGTTGCCAAAGAGTCCAGCTATTTATTGGAGGAGTCAGGAGTATGGCTAACGCCACGCTTCGCTATCAGGAGTTCAGGAAGAAGAAAGAAGAAAGAAGAAAGAAGAAAGAAGAAAATTACCTAATGACAACTGACAACTGACAACTGTACGGGCGAAGCATTTGGAGAACTATTTTTGGCAATGACCGATAATTTATCTTCCAAATGCTTCGCCCCTACTGACAACTGACCAATTGCTGTTGTAAAATAGACAGTGTCAGGATTCAGGGGAAACCAGGTAACTGGTCATAAACGCCTATAGAGACTATCTTTGGTAATGTTCAAGGTTTGAAGTCCAGCCAGCTAAAACAACTCCAGCGGCTGTACCATCAGCGGATATCAGGCGATCGCATTACGACTACTGATTTTGCTCAACGGCTGGCAGCCATTAGTACGGAAATTAATCAACCTATTTGTACTTATATCAATCGTCGTGGACAAGTGATTCGAGTTGGTGTAGGTACTCCGCGTCAAACGCAAATTCCGCCCTTAGAACTACCTCGCTATGGTGCAGAGCGTCTGAGCGGTATTCGTTGTTTATCTACTAATCTCAAGTCAGAACAACCGAGTGAGTCAGCCTTAACAGCCATGGCTTTACAAAGATTGGATGCTTTAGTAGTTTTTAATATTACTGGAGGAGGATTTACCAAGCGTGGCGGTGGTTCAACTGGGTACGTGAAAGAAGCTTATTTAGCGCATCTAGTAGCCAATAGCAAACAGTTAGTGGCGACGCAATCCTCTGATACTAGTATTTCAGATCCGGGAATATATTCCCACATCTCACCACCTCTGAGCTTAGATGCTTTGGCTGACCAGGATTTTCTGGACTTAGTGGCAAGTTTAGAAGAGGAATTTAGTCGGGAGTATGTAGCGCAAGAGGTAGACGCTGATCATGATCGGGTGGTAATTGTGGGGGTATTAACAGAAAATATCACGCCGCAACAATTCCAAGACATCATAGTGGAATTGACCCGATTAGTGGATACGGCTGGAGGTGTTGTTTTACAAACCTTACAACAAAAGCGATCGCGTATTCATCCCCAAACAGTGATTGGTGAAGGTAAAGTCCAAGAAGTGGCGATCGCTGTGCAAACTCTAGGTGCTAATTTGGTAGTATTTGATCGTGATCTTTCCCGTTCCCAAGTTCGCAATTTAGAAGCACAAATTGGTGTTAGGGTAGTTGACCGTACCGAAGTAATTTTAGATATTTTTGCCCAACGCGCTCAATCTGGTGCAGGTAAATTACAGGTGGAACTGGCACAGTTAGGGTATATGCTGCCACGACTCACGGGCAAGGGTGAGGGTATGTCCAGATTAGGCGGTGGTATTGGCACAAGAGGACCTGGTGAAACCAAGCTAGAAACAGAACGCCGGGCTATTCAAAAGCGGATTTCTCGACTCCAACACGAAGTTAATCAATTACAAGCTCATCGTTGTCGGTTACGTCAACGACGACAACATCGAGAAGTTCCCTCAGTGGCTTTGGTGGGTTATACCAACGCTGGTAAATCCACTTTACTCAACGCCCTCACCAATTCGGAAGTATACACGGCTGACCAACTGTTTGCTACCCTTGACCCGACCACACGGCGATTAATAATTCCTCATGCAGAAACGGGCGCACCCCAGGAAACTTTGATGACGGATACTGTAGGGTTTATCCATGAGTTACCTGCATCTTTAATGGATGCTTTTCGGGCTACTTTGGAAGAGGTAACAGAAGCGGATGCTTTATTGCATTTGGTAGATTTATCTCATCCTGCTTGGTTGAATCACATTCGCGCAGTTCGGGACATACTCGCGCAAATGCCGATTACACCAGGACCGGCGTTAGTGGCTTTTAATAAAATTGATCAAGTTAGTAGTGAAACACTGGCTTTGGCTAGAGAGGAGTTTCCTTTAGCAGTGTTTATTTCTGCTAGTCAGCGGTTAGGACTGGAAACTCTGCGTCAGCGTCTATCTCTATTGATTCAGTACGCTGTTGGTGATGATTGATAGTTTTTAGATCCCCGACTTCTTTTTCGTTCCCATACTCTGTATGGGAATGAATTTTAGAAGGCTCTGCTCCCAATGATAGCAGAGGCAGAGCCTCTTGAGGGCATTCCCAGTCGAAGACTGGGAACGAGATAAAACTCTCAACCATAACGTATCCTCATTTTCTGGTAATTGATGAATAACAACTATTGCTGTTTTCAGAATGTTCGGTAGAAAATAAACACCTTGAACCCAATCTTCTGCAATTTCAACTGCTCCTAATCCAGCAATCATCCGAGATGAAAAAGTTGGTGTTAAAATCCATAAAATCGGTAATTCTGATTCAGCATTCTTTATGAAAATCACTAATTAACTCAATGAACGAATTATTAAATCGGATTACGCAAATTCCTGGTCAATGTGGGGGTCGTCCTTGCATTCGCGGAATGAGAATTAGAGTTAGCGACATTTTAGAAATGTTAGCCGAAAATGTCAGCGTTAGCGAAATTTTAGAAGACTTTCCCGATTTAGAACCAGAAGATATTCAAGCTTGTCTTGTGTTTGCTGCACGACGGACTGATTTTGTCCGGTTAACAGCATGAAAATTTGGATTGATGCACAGTTACCAGCAACATTGGCAATTTGGGTAACAGATACTTTTGCTATAGAAGCATTTTCATTAAGAGATATTGGGTTACGTGATGCTAAAGATATAGAAATTTTTGAAGCTGCAAAAATCGCTAATGTCATCATCATGACGAAAGATAGTGATTTTGTTGATTTGGTTTGTCGGTTAGGAATACCTCCTCAAATCCTTTGGTTAACTTGTGGAAATGTGACGAATCGCAATTTGCGTCAACTTCTGACAATTACTTTACCTGATGCGTTGGAACAATTACAGCAAGGAGAAATGATTGTGGAAATCAGCAATAGTCGGTAAATAATTACTTTATCTCAAAGCGATACTTTCGGTGCGCTTCGCTATCGCACTCCCAAAATCATCCCACAAGCGATCGCACTTTCCAAAATCTTACTTCAAGCGATCACCTTCTTGCTTCCATGATGCTATTTGTTGTAAATGAGCTGGTGATAAGTTTTGTATTTATTTAGTCGCTTATTCCCTGAATAAAAAGTATACAGTATTTTTGCTGTGAATACATATCGCGCGTTATGACAATAGAAGACTGTTCATTAATTTTTTTACCTGGTTCTCCCAAAGATTCCATAATAATATTCAGCTTTTTACGAGTTTTTTCCAATTTCATAAGGTGTTTTTCTAGTCCCCTTTTGGCTGACTCAAAAAGCTCATCACTATTCCAGACATTAAAAATGATTGTGCGTTTAATAACAGAATCATTCTTAGAAATATATTGCACTTTTACCGAAACTTCAAAATATTTAGAATCAGGATCAGATTCTTTAACTTTTTCATTCTTACCCAACACTTCCCATGATTGAACATTTAAATCAGGAGGTTCTACTGGTTCTTTAGATAAACAGCTAAACTCACCTTTATCTTCAGCTTTATTAAGTTGCCATGCTCTTAAGTATTCATCTGCTGCACCTTCTGGTGTGGTAGAAAAAAATTTTCTCAATACAATATTTCCTATTATGAAAGAAAATATGCAGAGCATTACAATCCCAAAGATGACTTTTATATTCAACTGGCTACTATTTTTAGTGGGTTCCATTTTCGTCCAATTGCCTCTTTAAATAAGATGTACTTTTTATCTTCTGATTGATTATTGTTTGTATAGACTTAAAGAGCAAACCCGTTGTAACATTTTCTTGCTGGCAACACTGTCAGCTTCAACCAGAAAATATTGAGGCCAATAGTCTATAAGAGAAGTGTAGGTTTTCCAGGTTGGATTAGCAGCCAAGTTTCCTTGTTTACAGGATTTAGTGTATCCACTTCTTTTCCTACCACTAATACTGTAGTCAAATACAATAACTTTTGTCTTTGGAAACTTGTCGTTATCGTTATAGAATCCATCTTCATTGTTGAGAGAATCGTCAGCCAGCATCATCTGAAACCCAATACTGCTGTCGTTTAATTTTAGTATTTCACCGCTATTTGTTTTACCCAAATCTACCCACCGTTCTTTGTTTGTTTGAGCAATGACGGGTATTGAAAATATAGACAGAGAAGAAATTGTAATTGCCGTCACACATTTGATTAATTGCATAATTCTATTAATCCAGATTTTTTCCTATACACTTTTTAAAGTTCAATACCTTTTATGCGATTGTAGTTATTAATCCATAAGATAATGTCGTTATAGATTTTACCTTCTAAATGCCAGCGATGACGGTCAATCAGAGACTTTGCGTCTTTGGTAAAGTCAGTAGTAGTGACAAGGAGAGCTTTAGTTGCTGGATCATCAGTCCTAACACCTAATAGTTCACGAACAGTTGAAACAGTTACGGGATTTCCTGGATCTGGGCGTTTGCATTCAATTAGGTATCGCAGATTGATTGAATCAACATTTTTGACTGCGATTAAGTAAGTCGGCACGATAAAATCAATATACATTTTTTTCGTAAAAACCCTTAAATAACCTATCTATAAGGTATTTGTCGAATTTACATTTCGTTACATATGTTGATTGTTTAACGCCAACTTACTTATATCTTTTCCTCCATCTCGTGTCCGTCCAGTTAGTTCGACATCATATCCAAAACCGTTAAACAATTCAGCAATCAATTCTTCAAAAGGTCGCCTCTCAATTGTTTGCAGAATTTTGGGATGTTTCGCAATCTCACGTATTAATTGTTCAGAAACAACATTAGCGATCGTGATAATTCCATTTTGTTCCTCATCGAATTCTGCATAAGTTGTATTTGGAATAAATCCAACATCAAAAGAATAGTAGGATTCTAAGTACCAATCTTCAGGATTACCAATAACAATCTCAGGCTCAGAACGATCCCAGTATCCATCATGTTTGATGAACGTAACGCTGCCGCAAGAGAGGTCAATACCCCAGGCATATGAACCAGATTCCCACATAACACGCCATACACGATCATAACCAAGATCATCAGACTGTTTCGGAGAGAGAAGCACACACTCTATATTAGGATCTAAGCCCCACGACTTTGCTTTTTCGCAAACGTAAGAAAAGAGTTTGTCCTTTGCAGAAAGCAGATCGTACTTGGATAAATCAAGTTTTGGCGCGTATGACATAATTGTGATATAACATTTCTTACAAATCAGAAACTAACTAACGAAAAAGATTTTTGCTAAAATCAGCAGTTTGGGAAATCTCCTCAAACTGCCAAGAAATATACTACCCTAACCTTCCTCATTACTCAATCTTTGTAACAACTCCTCACGGGATAAATTACCCAAAGAAAGAAGTAACTGAGTGCGTTCAGAAATAGGAATATTAGCAATCTTTTCCACTAAACCAGATAACTCAGCATCCAAACTACCAAAACGCCCTTCCAGAAGAGAAGTTATAAAATAAAGTTCTGCTTCTAACTTACCTTCTTGCTTTCCTTCTTGCTTCCAGTCTTCTATTTGTTGTAAATAAGCTGGTGATAAGTTCATAATTACTTCCTCTTCTTCCCTACTTAAATTATCTCTCAATTCTAAATTCTTGCGCCAGTCCGCTAAAATTTCTAACAAATTCTCTCGAAAAGGGTTATTTTCTGGTAACTCAGTTAACTCCTCCACTGCTCTTTTTTGTGTTCCTCCTTTCCCCAAAACTCTCAACCATAATGTATCCTCATTTTCTGGTAATTGATGAATAGCGACTATTGCTGTTTTCAGGATATTCGGCAGAAAATAAACACCTTGAACCCAATCTTCTAGAATTTCATTTGCACCTAAACCCGCAATCATCCGAGATGAAAAAGTTGGTGTTAAAATCCATAAAATCGGTAATTCTGATTCAGCAATATTTCTGTTTTCGCGTTTTGCTTTCCTAACTACATCACCATGAACGGCATATAATTTAAGTAAACAACTGCGAATTTCTATTTCTGATGGTGGATTGCGAAAAGGCTCAAATAAACATTGAGTTTTTGCCATCTTCCCTAATAAACCTAAAGGGAGATTTTCCTGAGTTTGATCAGAAAATGGTTCAAACCAAACATCAATTTCTTGAACTTCACTTTTAACCTTTTCGCTTTTTTTAATTGTTCCTAAAGGTGTTAATAATTCCTCTAGATATTCCTTAGCGAATTGATCATGGGATTGTCGAGTCATTTGATTATATCAAAAATTACACTAAACATGAAAAATATTGTATAATAATTATTATACTACCGAAAGCATAGTTTGAAAAGTGGTTTACCCCACAAGTTAAACTAATTCACAAAAACCGGCAGCAATTCAAAAATTAGATTATAATTGTCGAATAGGAAGAATAAAAATGGTAAAAATATGAATACGATACAAGAAATAATCATCAAAGTACCATCAAATATTGCTGAAGCTTATCGTCGCAGCACTAAGGAAGAACAGGAACAAATTCAGCTAAAGTTAGCATTAATTATGGAGTCAAATTTATTAAAAAATAGTAAAGAAGCACTTCAAAAACTTAGAAACACAATGGATAAAGCTAGTCAAGAGGCACAAGCTAATGGTTTAACTTCTGAAATTTTAGAATCTATTTTGCAAGATGATAAATAAACGCCGTTTTGTATTCGATACAAATGTTTTCGTAAGTGCATTTTTATTTAGTCAAAGTAAACCACGTCAGGCATTAGATAAAGCTCAAGATATAGGTATTATCTTGTTAAGTGCTGCTGTTTTTGCCGAGTTACAAGAAGTTTTATCAAGACCAAAATTCGACCGTTATATTACCTTAGAAAGACGGCGGGAATTAATAGATAATTTAGTAGAAACTATCGAGTTTATTAATGTTACTGAACAAATCAATGAATGTCGAGATCCTAAAGATAATAAATATCTAGAATTAGCTGTTAGTGGCAAAGCTCAATTTATTATTACAGGTGATGAAGATTTGCTTGTTCTTCACCCATTTAAACAATAAGAAATATTATATAATAATTATGTTACTACCAAAAGCATGGTTTTAAAATTAAAAGTAGTTTACCCCAAAAATTAAACTAATGTTACAGTCAATCGAAGGCATTTACAAAGACGGGAAAATTGAGCTAAACGAAACGCCAACAGGCATAAATACAGCGCGAGTAATTGTAACTTTTCTTGATGCAAATACTTCTGTAGATTTGTCATCTCGCGGAATTAATGAAGAACAAGCCGCAAAATTAAGAGCTAGATTACAATGTTTTGCACAAGATTGGGATCAACCAGAAATGGAAGTTTACGATGCCTTATAATCGTGGTTCAGTAGTGCTGGTTTTGTTCCCAGACTCAAACTTAAAAACTGCTAAACGTCGTCCTGCTTTAGTTGTTCAATCTAACAATATTGGTACTGGTTTATCGCAAACTATTATAGCTATGATTACTAGTAATGTTTCCCGTGCTGGACACCCTAGCAGAGTATTTGTGAATATAGCAACACCAGAAGGAAAACAAACGGGATTAATTACTGATTCTGTGATTATGACAGATAATCTAGCAACTGTTTTAGATACAGAAATTGATAAAGTTATTGGTTTTTGGTCAGAAATGTCCTTAGTAGATGCAGCACTCAGACATACATTAGAAATTTTATGAATTGTGTTTCGCGCAAAGACGCAAAGGAGCAAAGATACAAAGGAAGAATGCTATAAATATTAATTTTTACATAAAGCGTTCATATCAACGCGATGGGATGAAGATGACGAATAACCCAAAATGTACGCAACTTTAGAATCCATAATAGCCGCTTTTATCTGTGATTCAGAAAGATTTATGCTTGGTCTAGCGTATGCAATTCTTAAATTATAAGTGCCAGAGGTAGCAGAATAAATATATAAATTCCAATTTGTTTTTTTAGCATCTTCTCTACTAACATACCAGGCATAACCTTTAGCAGCAGAAATGGAACTTCCCATACCCGTCTTTTTATCAACCTCTTGTATATAAATTAATGGAATAAAAGAGTTTTGTTTATTGGGAGTAGTAAGTTCAACGAATACAACATTACCAGGATCAGTCTTGACGCTATATAAATCATATCTTGATTCAAAATTATCATTCAGACTCCCACGCGGAGCAATACTATCATTTGCATCAATACTATCCTGAATAGTCTCACATTTAAGAAGGAAAAGATTGTCACCCGGAACTAAAATGACCTTATTATTTGTTTCTGCAAAAGAAGGTAATGCAGTCAGAATAACTAGCGCACATCCTTGGAATATCAATTGATGAATTTTCATTAATCTCTTCTCCATTTTGATAAGGCTTTTAGATTTATTTTGATTCCCCAAACTAAGGTTTTAGATCCCCGACTTCTCTAAGAAGTCGGGGATCTCGTTGTTCACTAATTAACCTTGTGCTACAGGTTCTTTTGCCAAAAACTTCTCCAATTCAGTCAAAGCATCAGCATCAACCTTAGTCTGCATTGGACAGAACTTAGGTCCACACATGGAACAAAACTCAGCGGTTTTATAGATATCTGCGGGTAAAGTTTCGTCGTGATATTCCTTTGCTCTTTCTGGGTCTAAAGATAACTCAAATTGACGATTCCAGTCGAAATTATAGCGAGCTTTAGAAAGTTCATCATCCCTATCTCTAGCACCTGGCCGATGTCTCGCAATATCCGCAGCATGAGCCGCAATTTTATACGCAATTAAGCCATTACGTACATCTTCCGCATCAGGTAAACCTAAATGTTCTTTAGGTGTCACATAACACAACATTGCTGTTCCATACCAGCCCGCCATCGCTGCCCCAATAGCTGAGGTAATATGATCGTAACCAGGAGCAATATCAGTCACCAAAGGACCGAGAACATAGAAAGGAGCTTCCGAACACTCTTCCATTTGTTTACGGACATTGAACTCAATTTGATCCATAGGTACGTGGCCGGGACCTTCCACCATTACCTGTACATCATGTTCCCAAGCTTTGCGGGTGAGATTTCCTAGAGTTTTCAGTTCTGCCAACTGGGCTTCATCGGACGCATCATGGGTACATCCTGGGCGCAGGGAGTCGCCTAAACTGAAAGAAACATCATATCTTTTGAAAATCTCAATGATGTCGTTGAAATGGGTATATAGGGGGTTTTGTTTGTGGTGATGCAACATCCACCGCGCCAAAATTCCGCCACCACGAGAAACAATCCCTGTCAAGCGGCTTCTGACTAAAGGTAGATGTTCAATCAAAATTCCCGCGTGGATAGTTTGATAGTCTACCCCTTGCTGGGCGTGTTTTTCGATGATGTGGAGAAAATCGTCAGCGGTGAGATTTTCGATAGTGCCGTGAACGCTTTCTAAAGCTTGGTAAACTGGAACTGTACCAATGGGAACAGGTGAAGCATTGATAATTGCGGTACGAATTTCATCTAAATTACCGCCACCTGTGGACAAATCCATCACAGTATCAGCACCGTATTTTACCGCCAGGTTGAGTTTATCAACTTCTTCCTGCAAGTTAGAAGAGTTGGGAGAAGCACCGATATTGGCGTTAACTTTACAACTAGAAGCGATACCAATGGCCATCGGTTCTAAGTTAGTATGATTAATATTCGCAGGGATAATCATCCGTCCCCGTGCCACTTCAGCGCGGATAAGTTCAGCAGGCAGCTTTTCCCGCTTCGCTACATAATCCATTTCTTCAGTAATCACACCCTGACGAGCGTAGTGCATTTGCGATACGTTAGCTTGTCCACGTCGCTTGGCTACCCATTCTGTCCGCATATTACAATCCTCAAATAAACAGCTTCCCTCCGCTGGTATTATCCAGACTCAGGTGTTAAGGGTTTGATCTCAGCTTGGTTTCCCAAGCACCCCTAGCATGGTGTAGATTGTAGCATTTTGGTGATGATTGGAGGGAGGGGGATGATAAATTGTGAAGATATGGGGAAAGGAGGATTTGTAGTTGGTTACACAAACCGCCTAGGGTTAAAACCCCAGGCTAATAGCGAAAGTCCGTTAAAACGGACTCATATCTTTTCTTTTTTCAGTCGTCTTGAGACGACTTTTATTATTAGCCTTGCACTTCAGTGCTAGGTGGGTAAGTTAGCAATTACTATGCTATAGCTAGAAGGTTAGAAAAATTAGATGGTTCGCAATAGTTTCTAATTAAGGCTTTGGCATTTTCGCGTTTTTCGCCTGTGAATAAATTAAATATTACTTCTTCCTGTTGAGAGTAAAGATGTAATAATCCAAAGTCTTTAATTCTTGAATAAATTAGGGGAACTCCTGCTAAGGTTAGTAAATGTAATTTTTTATTATCACGCTCTCTTGCCTCATGAGAATCATGATATGTAGATTGAAATTCTACAACTAAACAAGGTTTATAGTCTTTGTTTGTGATCAGAGCGTCTACACTGGAGCTAAAGAAGAAGTTTCTGAGTTTAATATCAAGGCTGCTACCTAATTCACAAAATTGGCATAAGCTTACCTGTGTATGAATTTTATAATTCTTATCTATGCAGGTTTGGAGAAACTCTAGCATTCTTTCTTCATAAGGGTTAACAAGTCTTTTGGGTTTTACAGACATTAGTTTTTCTCCATTAATATTTTTGCAAAGTGGTTAATAAATTCTTCTAGAACTTCATTTGAGATGATACACACCTGCCACATATATGGAAAAAGTTTATCTTCATACAGAATCAGGTAACTACTACTTTCTCCTAATTGTTCAAGTTTAAATTCATCAGCTTCTATTGATACAGCTTCTTCATAATCATCATAGTCTCCCATAGAAAATGTCTGGTAAGGATTCAAATAAAATTTTCCTCTTACTTCACCGTTTAAAGTATTTGGATAATGAGATTGTGTCACTTCCAAAAATATATCTTCTTTACTAGGTAATATCCAAAATCTACCTAAAAAATGATCTGTTGTATCTATCAGGTTGCCAAAATTATCTTCATGTATAATACAATCACTCCAACACTTAATCTCCAAAATTTCTGGCTGAAATACATCTTTAGGAATCGAAATACATAATCCTTCCTTCCGTTGAGCTAAAACTAATTGATAACGTTTAGCACCCTTACCAGGATTTTTTAGTCGATAACCTATATATTGAGATGTTCGATTTTCATCAAACTTTTCATAAAAACCCAGTTTAGTCAGCATACTGATAGCTAAAGATAACAAATCTTCCCCACCTTCAATTACCTGAATATTAGTTGAAACCAAGCGAGGAACGCCGTTTTCAACCTCAAAGCGTTGGATGACATCGTAGATAATTTTTGACATTGCTTTTTTCCAAAAATCTTCTTTAAGGTTCATGGAAATATCTTAACCCCTATTTTCTAAAATTACAAGAGTCTTGGCTAAGATTTTTGGATTTCATGAAAAAGGCTAATTTTCCGGCTTTTTCTTCAGAACACAGTACACATTTCTTATTAGAGTGTAAGAAGAAGTTATAATGAATACGAACCACTCCAGGCACAGAGGACACGGAGGTAAGAGGTTTGGTAGAGGTGATAATTGGGTTAATTTGGTAATTAGTTGTTTTTGCAAGGATTATGTGATGAAAACGAACCGCAGAGGCGCAGAGGACGCAGAGGGAAGAGAGTTAGGAGAGGAGATGAGTTGGCTTACAGGGGAGGTTATTGGGGCTGCTATTGAGGTACACCGGGTTTTAGGTCCTGGGTTTTTGGAGGAAGTGTATAAGGAAGCACTGGTTGTTGAATTTATGATTCGGGGTATACATCATGAGGTTGAAAAGTCAATAAGCTTGACATATAAAGGACATGATGTAGGTAGAGGTAGATTAGATTTTTTAGTTGCAGACTGTTTAGTTGTAGAATTAAAAGCTGTGCAAACCCTAGCCCCCATTCACGAAGCTCAACTTCTCTCCTACCTCAAAATAACCAAGCGCACTTTAGGACTCCTCATCAACTTTAACGTTCCCCTCCTCAAAGACGGTATCAAACGCATAGCCCTCTCTCTCTAACTCTTCCCTCTGTGTACTCTGCGCCTCTGCGGTTCGTTAATTCCTCCATAACCGCATCAACACACCGAAAATCATGTATTTTTGTAAATGTGGCGAAAACCTCCAGCAATATCGCTAAACAAAGATCACAAACTGCGATAATTTAAGAACAGCTTTTGGATTCATCCATGTACCGTGAGACAACCGGGAACTTATCCACCACTGGATAAAAGCTTGGGTAATTATTCGTGACAAAGACATGAGTAAATGCGAACTGTTAAACCCGTGATTAGGTCAATCGAAAACAGGTAAGTTTAAACCAAGAATCCCCAGCCTGTAAAGGTTTGGGAATGTCTGAAAAAATTTAAAAAAGCTTTGGTAACTAATTCTTAGGTGAACTATGGCACAACGGACTAAGTTAGGAGATATTCTCAGACCCTTAAATGCTGAGTATGGTAAAGTGTCTCCAGGTTGGGGAACAACACCTTTAATGGGTGTGTTTATGGGTTTATTTTTGGTATTTCTGCTAATTATCCTGCAAGTTTATAACAAGTCTCTGTTAATTCAGGACGTGCTTGTTGATTGGCGCAGTTTAGGCGGCTAATGGCTATCCAGTCATCAAGCTGACAATTAGCATCTACCCTAATACTATTCGGTTAAGGAAATGTAGGTTGGGTTGAGCGACAGCAAAACCCAACATGATCGAGAATTTTGTTGGGTAACATACGTCAACCCAACCTACGATATAACGACTTTTCACCCTTAACCGAGCAGTATAAAACTTTACCTGGCTTGTCCCAGTTTTTTCATTATTCAAAAAAATACCTAAAAATAGCGATAAAATTAGTCTAAATCCCAAAGCTGTAGAGTAGTTGTGGCGGTTTTTCAGTCTATAGGAGAGCAAAATGAATATATTTGGTATCGGTTTACCAGAAATGGGTGTCATTATGGTAGTTGCATTATTAATCTTTGGACCCAAGAAGTTACCAGAAATTGGGCGCAGTTTGGGGAAAACGATTCGCAGTTTTCAAGAGGCCTCTAATGAATTTCAAAGCGAGTTCAAAAAAGAATCTGAACAATTGAAAGAAACTGTGCAAACAACCGCTGAATTAGAGCATAAACACATTGAAGCTGGAAAGACCCAGTCAGAAAACGTACAAGGATGAAAGATGAAGAAGTAAAACCAACGGCTGTGGTGATTCCCCAGCTAATTGTCGGACTGGGAAATCCAGAGCCTAAATATGACCAAACTCGTCATAATATTGGCTTTGCAGCTATAGATACCCTAGCTCGGGCTTGGCAAATTTCTCTAGCTGAAAATCGCAAGTTTCAAGGAGAATTTGCTGAAGGGAATGCAGCAGGTAAGGGGAAAATTCGCTTACTCAAACCCTTAACCTATATGAATCTTTCAGGACAAGCTATTCAAGCCGTAACCAATTGGTACAAAATACCGCCTGAATCAATCTTAATCATTTATGATGATCTAGATTTACCCTTGGGCAAAACTCGCCTGCGGTTGTCTGGATCTGCGGGTGGACATAATGGTATGAAAAGTATTATTTCTCATCTGAATACCCAAAATTTTCCTAGATTAAGAATTGGTATAGGTAAACCAAAGAACGCAATAGATGGGGATAATTCTCATACTGTTTCTCATGTTTTAGGGCGATTTTCTGCCACTGAAAATAAAGTCATGTCTCAAGTTTTAAACTTTGTCGTTGAGTGTGTTGAATTTAGTTTCAAACAGGGAGTAGAAAAGTCCATGAATCTTTGCAATCAGTCATTGACACAAGACGGCACCTGACCCAGCTACAGCGAATGTCTGTTAGATATGCGCCCCATTCCCGCTGACAAAATTCGGCATCGTTTCCCCCAGGATCTCGGATTATAGTTTTCTAAATAAAGCCCGATAAACTGGTTCACCTTTGTTTTGAGTGGCTATTTCCCGTTCTGTGGGGACAGGAAGGGGGTTTTCGGTTAACCATGTTGTTGTTCCTAGCTTTTCAAATGCAGGATGTTCATCAAAGCGATCGCACATTTCTACTGCTACAAATTCTATATCAGATTGCAGGAAAACAATACCACCAACTGTTAAATATTTTGCTAATTCTGTGACTAATTCTGGTTGCACTACCCGACGTTTTGCATGGCGATTTTTAAACCAAGGATCAGGAAATTGAATTGTAACTTTTTGCAAGCTTCCTACAGGTAATGTTGATAATAAGGAAACTAGGGAATTATTCACATTTGCAAACAGATAATGCAAATTTGTTAATTCCATTTCGTCGCGGATTCTATTTGCTTCTACTACTAGCGGTTCTCGAATTTCTAAACCTAAAAAATTCCAATTTGGTTCTACCTGTGCCATTTTGAGGACAAATCTACCTCTAGCACAACCGATATCTAAATGTAGAGGTAGGTTTTGTTGGATATAAATCTTTTGCCATTCTGGAGAAGCGGCTGGGGTTTGGAACTTACTCGCAAGGGGGTTAACGTGCTGACGAACTCGAACAGGTGACAAAATTTACTCTCCTTAAAAAAAACAACAATTCTAAACAAATGTATATAAATATTATTAAGTCTAAATATTCCTACACAGGTATACACAGTGAGAGTTATACTTTAAGAATAAGAATTTTTGCAACTTTATTTTTAACATTTTCTTAAAATCAATGAAACTCAATTTTCGTTTTGCTATAGTTAGCGACTTACACATTGCGCTTCCTGAAACCATCTGGGATCATCCTAGTCGCTTTCATTTGGTGGAAGTGAGTATTCCAGCTTTTGATAGTGTATTAGCACATTTAACCCAATTAGATTTAGATTTTTTGTTGATCCCTGGAGACTTAACCCAACATGGTGAACCAGCAAATCACAATTGGTTACAAAACAGGCTATCTCAATTACCTTTTCCATCTTATGTGATTCCTGGTAATCATGATCTCCCTGTTTTAATGGCTAATGAACAATCAATTGGTTTTGCAGATTTTCCCTATTTTTATCAAAAGTTTGGTTATGAAAATCCTCAACAACATTATTACAATCGGCAGATATTCCCAGGAGTGAGGTTAATCGGTCTTAATTCTAACTCATTTAATGATCAAGGTGAGCAAATAGGACGGTTAGATAGTCAACAATTCCAGTGGTTAGAACGGGAATTAGCAAGCATTAAAGATGAATTGGTTTTAGTAATGATCCATCACAATGTGGTTGAACATTTACCTAATCAATCAAATCATCCGATGGCAAATCGTTATATGCTGGAAAATGCAGCAGAACTGCGGACATTATTACAACGCTATGGAGTTAAGTTAGTATTTACAGGACATTTGCACGTTCAAGATATTGCTTATGCAGAAGGAATATATGATATTACCACGGGTTCTTTAGTCAGCTATCCTCATCCTTATCGAGTATTAGAATTTAACCGCGATGAATTGGGTAACGAATCCTTACAAGTTGTTTCTCATCGTGTGGAATCAGTGCCAGATTTTCCCAATTTACAAACATTATCACGGCAATGGATGGGCGATCGCTCTTATCCTTTTGTCCTCAAATTATTGACTTTACCACCTTTAAGTTTACCACTAGCACAGGCACAAATCCTAGCTCCCGGTTTACGGGATTTTTGGGCAACTATTGCCGATGGTGATGCTATGTTAGAATATCCACATTTTCCTATTCATGTCCGTCGTTATATCGAAGAATATAGTGCGGTTAATGATGGGAATACGGCTTTAATTGATAATCATAGTACGCTTTTAATTGGTAATGGGTAATTGGTAATTGGTAATTGGTAATGGGTAATTGGTAATTGGTAATTGGTAATTTTCTTCCTACTGACAACTGACAACTGTACGGGCGAAGCATTTGGAGAACTATTTTTGGCAATGACCGATAATTTATCTTCCAAATGCTTCGCCCCTACTAACAACTGACTCCTATTCCCCAAGAGAACGACAAATGGCAAATACAGAAGTATAACCATGGAGGAAAGTTCTGCCGCTGACTGGACCGATTTCACCACCGCAGAAAAAGCCACCCATTGGTAAATCATGGAGGTATCGGCTAAATAGTTGAGAATCAAAATTAGGTTTGCCATAAAGTCCTGTTCCTCGTCCTAAACAGGTGAACATTAAAGCGCCTACGGGAGATGGTTCGCTGGCATTTTGACTTTGATATTCTTGCAGTAAAATTTCTAAATCTTGGGCTGATGCTTCGGCATCCCTCAGATGAAATTGTAACCTTTGACCGGCACGAATGCGATCGCCAATTGCGATCGCCCCAGCATTAGGATCTACTCCTAAAATATTGCGAATTAAAAAATCTCCTGAATGTAAATTTAGCCGAAATTCATCCATTGCTAAACCTACAAATAAAGAATGTTGTGCTAAAGTTCGATCTTCTTCACTTAAACTACTAATTAAATTTCGCAATACCACCAATGGGACTTTTTCATCTAACTCAACAATAATATTCCGTTCCGCTTTAGTGACTTGTAACGGTTCACCAATGGGACGACACCCTTGGGCTACAATGGTATCTAAGACAATATTGCCACTTAAAGCGATGCCTACCGTCCCTTCCCGATACAATTTATCATTACAAAATAAGCCGACGCGACCATTCATAAAGCCGCTGCTGGCCTGTCCTCCCACCACCACAGAACCTGGATAAGCAAAATCTAACCCCTGCAACAAATCATTCGTTCCTGAAGCAAAGGGACTAGACAAGAGAATAAATTGGGGGACAACCGAAGGTGATACACCTAGCAAATCAATCCAAGCGGTAGGGGAACTATCGGAATCTGGCAATTCTTCGGCGACAATATGAAAAGGTCGGATTTCGACACCGGGAAGATGGGCTAAAGTCAGACTCAGGGCGGGTTCTGCTTCTATTTCTTCGGTTTCTCCTGCCTGTTTTCTGCCAATTACACCGCCAGCACTACAACCAATTAATACAGGTACAGAAAGCTTTTCCGCCAATAAAGGCAACAGCCGGGAATACTCACTCATAAAGGCAGAAGAAATGAATACCAGCCCTAAATCTGCTGGTGCTGTTAAAGATGCCACTGCTTGTTCTACGACATCGTTAATAGCCGCTTCTAAGGAAGGACGGGTTGATAGGGCATTTGTCCACTGCATTTGATCTGCCATGAGTTTTCGGCTTGTTTCTGTTTTGAGGTTAGTTGATTATTTTAACTAAGTTTGGTGATTGGTGATTGGTAATTTGTAATTTGTAAATAGGTGAAGGGAAAAAAAACGAAATATGTAACGAAAAGTAAAGTTGCCCAAAACCTCTTTTCTGTTCCCTTGCCATAACGACAATTTTTAACGCCAACCTACTTAAACATCTATTCAAATACAGGAGGCCATAATTCAGAAATAGCAATTTCCCAACCAGGAAATAATTCAGTTACGGTTAATTTATCGTCTTTTGTTAATAATGTAATTTTACCATCAGGACGATAAACAGCAACAGTTAATTCATCAGGATTGATGAGAATTGCTACCTTTGCACCTAATTCTAAAAATAATTTAAGTTTATCTTCTAATTTAGCAACTCTATCAGTTTTTGATTTAATTTCTACCACTAAATCAGGAACTAAATTACCAAAATCTCTCACAGTCCGTTTTAATCTTTGGGCGGACACAAAGGAAACATCGGGAGCGCGTAAATCAGTATTTGGCATAATAAACCCACCACTGGAGTCAAATATTCGCCCTAATTTACGAGGATTAGTCCATAATTTTAGCAAATATATGAACTCAGCACCAATTTCACTAGATTCTATATCAGATGGACCCATAATTAAAATATTTCCTTCTTGTAGTTCTATTTGATAGTCGTTATCATCATCTTTTAATATTTGTTCTATTTTTTCTACGTTGTCAATTGTGAGAGTCATATAATTTTCATCTCCAGTGATATTTGTGATGATTTGATATTATAGCATATTTATTCAGATCATTCAGATCCCCGACTTCTTTAAGAAGTCGGGGATCTAAACACTTTATATTTTTATGTCTGCATATTCTTGTTCTGTTAATGGAAATTCAGGATCTATTATTTTTACTTCTTTATAGGTTAATTCGTAAAGTTTATAAACCATATTGTCTATTTGTTGTTCTAATGCAGTGGTGTCTTTACCTTGAGATTTGAGAGTAAGGATATTATTCACAATGGTTTCTATTACTTTACGCTTTGTTCCAATAAAGGTAGGAATGGGAAGTTTACCCATTGTTTCTCTATTATAAGCAAAAAATCCAGGGGAAACGCATCTTATCAATAAGGACTATTTAATCTCAATAATGACCCAAAAATTCGCATTAACGTCTACTTATTGACAATGATTTAAACCATCACGATGACTCTGAAAAAATCAATCAAACGATAAATACCGATTCCTTCGTTTATACACAAAAATTTTACATCTGGAGTTGAATAGCGTTTGATTTCAGCACCTTTAAGTAAAGGCTTCACAATGTCATAATTGAATTGATAAAGTTTACCTGTTTGTTTTGAGTAAAGTTTATCTCCTTGTATTTCTAATATATAAACTGGATCAGCACTTGTTTGTAATCCAACAAATATATCTGAAAATTCTGATAATAGAGGAAAAGAATTAATTTTATCAAAAATTATTTGCAAATTCTGAGAACCTAACAACCATGTTTTTTCTTGAATTCTATCGTATGAAATATTATCAAACTTAATTTTAGACAGATTTTTTAAATAACTTGTTTGGTTAGATTCAAGTTTGACGTATTTAAAAAAGTTCTTTTTATTTTTAGATAACAAGAAAATTCCAGTATATGTAATTACAGAATCAAAAACTTCCACATCTGTTAAATCTATGAATTTTTCTAGTAATGTATTTTGATAAATAAATTCTTTCAATTTTGTACCATAGTCGGTTTTAATAAACTTTGTAGGATTAATAAGGCAAATATGTCCACTTGGTTTCATTAAATCATCAACTGCTTTTTCAACAAATAAGACATAAATATCATAATTTTTAAATGCAGTCTTGTATTTACTTTTAAAATATGTAGATGATTGTTTATCTAATTCTTGAATACGAATATAAGGAGGATTACCAATTACAATATCAAACCCCACATTTTCCACAACTTGCTGATTCATAACTTCAGGAAAATCTAACTTCCAATCAAAGAAATTAAGAGACTCATCAGGATGATTTTTTAATTGTTTAAGTTTCTGAATATTTTGTTTCCAACCAAGAGTTTGCAAATAAACCTCAGTTTGCTTAGTTAAAGTTTTACCCTTACCAGTGGGTTTATCTTCCATACCTTTAGTTTTAATCATCAATTGTAATTGACTTATCAACAAATCAATTTTCAAATCACGGATATCAGCAGCTAATTTTTTCTTATCGCTATCTGGACTAAAAAACTGCATTTGTTTATCACTAATTTTCCTTAAAATTGCTTGAGGTTGGTAAACATCAACTAAAATACTTCCTTGTGTAACATCTTTCATTTCCCAATCAATATCAATAATATCATCACCAAACTTACTCACCAAACTATTACCCACCACAATTTTATAATCAAGATTAGGTAATGCTTTGGGTTCAGGTTCATCTACTATTAAACTTAACCAAAAACGCAATCTAGCAATATCCACAGCACCGCGTTCAATATCTACCCCATAAATACTATTTTGGATAATATTCAACTTCACATCCGAAGCATTAAAATTAGTCGTATTCCCGAATTCAAAAGTATGTAGAGTTTGTTTTGCGGTAAATATTTCGTGTAACAAACCCATAGTAAAAGCACCCGAACCAATAGCAGGATCACAAATCTTTACATTATCCAATGCAATATTCAAATGTCTGAACCATGATTTAGAGGATTCCTTTGATTTGCTTGATTTTTCGAGAATATCTAGATTGATTTCTTTCTTTTTGATGAATTGTGTAATCAATTCCTTTTGAGTTTCTTCTATCAAGGTAATCCCTAAATCAGAAAAATCATAGTTTAGACAATAGGTATTTAGATATTCAATCAAACTTTCTTGACACATATAATGGACAATTTCTTTCGGGGTGTAATATGCACCCTTATCTTTATTATCTTCTAGCAAATTCTCAAAAATATGTCCCAACATTTCCGGGTCAACAGCTATGGTATGATCATAAGGATCATCTTCATAAATAGTAAAATTATACTGATCAAAAAAGTTAAAAAGATTTGCAAATAAATGATCATCAAAAATTAAACTGCGATATTTTGGATTATCTTCCTCAAATAAACCCCCATTTAAATAGGGTATTCTACAAAGTTTATTTTCACCAAGTTCAATCAAATCATCAGGACGTTTTGCATTTAAAGTATCAAAAAATAGCACAGATAAAAAATCTTGATAAAAAAGTTCCTTATGGGTAAAATTCTGAAATTGATTAGTTAAAAAATGATGATCACCTTTTCCCCAATCTTCATTTTCTGGTACACCAAACCAGCGAGATATTCCACTTTTTGAGGAGGTTCTACTTGAGGGAATATAATTCCTTGTGTTGCTAAATCTGATTTATATTCAATAATATTTTCTAAATCTGTTCTAGTTCTTCTAATAGTAATAGGTTCAATTATCTTACTTCTAATTTCTCCATAAATCATTCTCAGTTTATTAACATCTAATTCTTCAAATCTTTTCAAACTTTTATATTGTTCTATTAAAGGATTGAAAAAAGCAGTTAAATTTGTAATTGGTAGTGTTGACTGTCTAGCGTCTTGAAACATTTGGATTTGATAAAAAATGTCATCTGGACGATTATTTAAAGGAGTTGCAGATACTAAAATTACTTTTTTCTGATTACCGGGAATCAAACCCTGATTTACTCTGGGACTTTTACAAATTAATTGTAAGTTTTGAAAAGCACCAGTTTTATGATGACGAAATTTATGGGCTTCATCAACTATGACTAAATCATACTCTTCTTTGTTCCAATAATCTTGATGTTCTGTTAATATTTTGTCAAGACTACCATTAGTTATAAACTTGGTATATTTGTCAATATTAAAATATTTGAAAGTGTTTTTCCAGTTCTTTTCTACTGCTGGAGGATAAACAACTAAGATTTTGGTATTGTTTCTCCCATTTTCCATTAAAAACCTTTTAGCTACCATTGCTGCAATCACGGTTTTACCTAATCCCACTACGTCAGCTAAGATAAAACCATTGTGCTTTATCAACATATTAAAACCTTCATTTACAGCATCAACTTGATAAGAAAGTTTTTTAAATTTTTCGGGTAAATCACCAATGGAATCAGCATCATAATTAATATTATCACTAAAATATTCACTTAGCAATTTTATATATAATTCAAAGGGAGTCGTTTCTGCATTTAAATAAGTTTCTTTGGTAATATTCTTGATATCAACTGGTAATATATCAACAGATTCAGCCCAAATTTTCTCAAATTCTGCTGTTGCAAATTGGACATTAAACTCATAATTATGGAAATTTCCTCCACCTAAACCTGCATCTGTTAGATTAGAAGAACCAGTTATTGCTGTAGCTGGTGTATGTTGATTAAATGGTTCAGGACGTAAAATATAAACTTTCGCATGAATCTTTTTTTCTGGATGTGCTTTAACTTGAATTTTGCCTTGAATTATGTCATCAATGAATTGCAGAATCCCTGTTTCAGTCTTTTTGTCATAATTAGCATTTTCAATATCTTTTTGAATTTCTTTGATAAAATCTTCTCTGGTTTTTTCATCATGTTTAAAAAATTCCAGTCCAGATTTTTGAGCATCAGCCAGCATTTTATCAACATTGATTCCTACTAATATTCTAATATGGGGAACTTTGTCTAAAAACGGTCTAATTCTAAAATAACCAGATGCTCTAAAATAGCCTACTAAAGCATCAAAATATTGAATATTAGGATTATATGTAAACACTCCTTCAAACTTCTTAATTAGGGTATTTTCTTCGCTATTAGTGAAAAATTTTGTTGACATATTTATGTTTAACTGTCCAAACTATGATTTTTAAGATTATTTTGATGAAGATGAGAAAAAACGTCTGAACTATGATTTTTAGAATTATTTTGATAAAGATGAGGGATTCATCATAAAAATCATCAAAATCACAAAAATCATAGTTTAGACATTAATTTAAAACTGCTCTAAATACTGATTAACATCTTCAATAACGCGAGTAAGTTCCGCTTCTGTCGTCAACCGAATCCCCATATTGCGAATTGTTAACAAAACTTTAGCCGCAAAGGGAGTAGGCCAGATATTAGGATTACAAAATATTTCTATAAATACATCCCCAGTGTAACGATACTCTAACGAGGGTTGGGGACTGACTTTAGCTGTACCTGGAGTTTTACTAGCAACAGCTTTGAGACTTTTCAATAATTCATTGATTGCTGCTTTTAATTCTTGCGCTACTTGGGGTGAAAAACTAACAGAAATAGAACCTTCTACCAGATTTGGTGTGAGAGGTGCAGAAGACATAACCTACTTATTAATAATTATTCGTAATTATCCACATTACCATATCCAGATCCCCCACTTCTTTGAGAAGTCGGGGATCTTTTGTTCCTTTTTGTTCAATAAAGAGATAAATTCTTAATAAGCAGTTTTTGACATATTTCCTGTATATTTATTCCTAGAAATAAATACCTATTGTTGTACAGCAATAGTTAAAGAAAACAAATTCTCTAGTCTTTTTTTTCACAAATCACACAAGATTAACAAAAGATTAATATATGATTTACGATAACCGCACGGAAGTAAGAAAAGTTTTAATTATCACCCTACTGCTTAACGTATTTGTAATGGGCTTAAAAGTCCTTGTGGGTCATTGGACAGGTTCTTTAAGTTTGCTGGCTGATGCTTTACATAGTGTGACTGATAGTGCCAATAATGTCTTAGGCTTAGTTGCTATTAAGTTTTCTTCACCATTGCCAGATCGGGAGCATCCTTATGGGCATAATAAATTTGAAGCACTAGGCGCTTTGGGGATAGCTGCATTTTTAGGAATAGCTTGTTTTGAAATTGTCCAAGGTGCAGTAGAAAGAATTCTCAAAGGTGGCGAACCTGTAAAAGTATCACCTCCAGAATTGTGGTTATTACTGATTGTGTTAGGAATAAATATTTTTGTCGCCTTTTATGAACGGAATGTGGGAAAAAGAGTAGGTAGTTCCATTTTAATCGCTGATGCTACCCATACCATGAGTGATGTTTGGGTGACAATCTCCGTTATTGGTGGTTTAATTGGTGTGTGGCTGGGTTATCAGTGGTTAGATGTAGCACTAGCTTTCCCCGTGGCTTTACTGGTATTTTGGAGCGGTTGGTCAGTTCTAACCGAAAATTTACCCTGGCTTGTGGATCAAATGGCCATAGCCCCGGAAACCATTCATACAATTGCAGTTTCTGTCCCCGGTGTAATTAACTGTCATGATATCGCTTCCCGTGGTGTCATTGGTCGTCAAGTGTTTATAGAAATGCACTTAATTGTTGATGCACCAGATGTAGAAACGGCTCACAATATCACAGAAGAAGTTGAAAAACAACTAGAACAACGTTTTCATCCTGTGAGGATTTTAATTCATGTTGAACCACCTGCATATCAATCTGAGCGCATCACCTTTGAAGCCGAACAAACATAATTTGGTAGCAAATAATTTTATTTTTCCAACCGCACCGCATACCACTGTAAATATTCTCCAGGACCCACATCTAAATTACAACTTGTATCCAGCAAATATTGTGCTTGTTCGCTAACAGACTCAAATTTTTGCACATCCAATGGTAAATCCGCGAATGCAATTTGTGATAAAGTTTTTTCCAGCTTGATTAATAATTCCGCCACTGTCAGAAATTGTTCTGGTTGATTTGTTTCCAAAACAACAAAATCGTCCTGCTGATACATTAATTGATTTGGCATTTTTAGTAATTAGTAATTTGGTAATTGGTAATTGGTAATTGGTAATTGGTAATTGGTAATTGGTAATTGGTGATAGTTTTACCACTGACAACGAACAACTGACAACTGACAACTGTACGGGCGAAGCATTTGGAGAACTATTTTTGGCAATGACCGATAATTTATCTTCCAAATGCTTCGCCCCTACTGACAACGAACAACTGACAACTGACTAAGATGGATATACTGGCATTGTAAAATGAAACCATGCACCACCGTGGGGAGATGAATCTACCCAAATTTGACCGTAATGGGCGCGGATAATACGTTGACATAAACAAAGACCAATTCCATATCCATCTGTACTTTGATCACGTTGGAGACGGAAAAGATTCTCAAAAATGCGATCGCGGTTTTCTTCGGGAATACCAGGTCCTGTATCACCAATCGTAAATTGCACTTTTTGGCTAGTGCGATGGAGTCCCGCTACAGTAATTATGCCACCAGACGGTGTATATTTGATGGCGTTATCTAAAAGATTAACCAGGACTTGGCGAATTCGTTCAGGATCAGCATAAACAGAGGGTAAATCCTGGGGAATGTCTATTTCCACCGTTTGAGATTTAGCAATATAGCGATCGCTCAATTCCTCTAATACCTGTAAACAAATTTCCCCTAATTGTAACTTTTGTGGTACAATTGGCAATTCTGTATCGTCACCCCGCCCAGCTTGTAACAAATCAGCAATCATCCGATCAATGATCTTGGTTTGCGTCCGAGCCTGTTTTAATAAATGTATAGCCAAACCAGATTTCAGACGTTGAAATCCCCCTGTATCTGGATTGTAATTAGATTGAAGAGTTTCAATAGCGATCGCCGCAGCCGTGAGAGGATTACGGAGATCATGTGCTAAAATCGCAATTACTCGGTCTTTAAACAGTAGCTGTTCTTGCAGTCTCTCCTTTTCCTGCTTCAGACGAAAAATTTCATCCCCTAGTTGAATTGCCTCGGCCGAAGTAGCAACAGAATGAATGGTAGATTTAGGCGAAATCACCTGACTCTTTTCATCCAAACATTCCTGTTTATCTGCCTGTAATTTCAAAAAAGTGCCAACAGCGTGTTGCCAACGCGGCCACCAAATTTTTAATTGTGGAATAATATTAGTACCAGCAATAGTTTGTTGAGGTTCGGGATGAATCTTAACTAGAGCAGGGGTTGCTACTAACTTAAAATGTTCCGCTAAATAGGGTTGTTGTCCAACATCAATAATTTGTAGTTCAAAACTATACCCAGCCTCTAATTCTTTTAAATAAACCCGAATTTGCTGCACTTGTTGACGAGACTGAGGCCGTCCATCAACAAATAGCAATAACTGGAGAGGAGCTTCAGCATAAATAGGCTGATCCTGGGAAACTTGCATGACATCTTGTTTCAGCACTGGTAACAACCTGGGGACGCTTTACATAGAGTAAAATGGACTAACGTTGCTTAATGGCCGTTGTTTTTCTAATTTAATATCTATTTTAGATTCTTCCTACTCCAATTCGATCTAGGTTTTTGGGTGGAAACGGATTTTTTTCGGAATTTTGCTGCCATTTGCTCTTACTTTTACAGCTACTAGGCTTCTAGTCAGGAATTGTTGAACCTATCGTCACCTCCTTTAGCAATTATGATAAAAATGATGGACTGTAGTGTGAGCGTCTCGCTCACGCGGGGAAGATGCTCTAGTCTCGCTCACGCGGGCAAGATGCTCTAGTCTCGCTCACGCGGGCAAGATGCTCTAGTCTCGCTCACGCGGGCAAGATGCTCTAGTCTCGCTCACGCGGGCAAGATGCTCTAGTGTGAGCGTCTCGCTCACGCGGGCAAGATGCCCGCACTACCAAAAACCCGCCAAAATAAATTTGACAGACTACTAGTAGAAGTCAAGAGTCCCTTAATGTAGGCTTTTGCCATATATTCCGTAACTCATTCAAATGCATACAAACCTATAGCTAATTATGTAACACCGATGCAACTTGCAATCACTTCCCCACTAGAAGCATTAAATCATCCCTTACCCGTCCATCAATTCTTACAAACAGCCGCAGAGTTGCCTTATTCCCAGCTTACCACTTCAAACCATTGGCGAAAACTTTCTATAAATTTCTCAAAACCTATAACCGCCACTATTGGCGTTACCAATCAATATTCTATTAACCAAGAAAGGTATAAATTTAGACTATATTATGATTTACGTAACTGGCACATTGGTAGGGTGCGTCAGACCGCATAAATCCTGCAAATAAACAAATTACAGCGGTTTCCGCTCTTATGAGGTACAAAGTTGAATCATGAAACTCTTGTAGTGCGGGCATACTTCGACAAGCTCAGTACAAGTCTTGCCCGCTAGATATGTACCTCATAACACCGGGAAGTGCTGTATTGATATCTGACGCACCCTACAGTTGTATTGCATCAAGCGCGATAACTGCTATATACGCTCTCGAAAATAAAGCCGATATAAATCACAAAGACATTGTACTTCATTTCCTTTAAATTCAATTAACCCCAAACTGCGTAATTTTAAAGCTTGCGTAGAATCTATTTGAATAGGAATGCACGGTCAAAAAATGGCATTGTTGCACCTTTCCACTCAGAGGGTGCAGCATTATAACCAAAAGACCAAATTCCTAAATCTGGTCTTTCTTGTGCAAGCCATGTTAACCAAAAGTTATCATCATTTGGTAATTCTTGAGGATGCCAAGTTGACCTTGCGTGACCACCTAAACCGTGAACAAAAATTATATCACCACAGCGTTTAGGATTTTCACATCCTGAGATTTTGATTAAACCTGTGATTTCTGGGGATTCAGGTTTTGGGGTTTTACCGAATAATTTACCAAGAAAGCTGAAAACCATACTAATAAAGACAATTAGTTTATTAGTAATGAATTATATCTTACTTTTGGTATAAAACAAACGAAACCCAAGATTTTATCTACCATCCTTGCTAAGAGATACTTCGTAAGTTTACTCACATATTCCCCAAAAGTGATCGTTGACAACAATCATTCAGATTCCTCACCTCGATAAGATTGGCGACTGTGGCGAACATGAAGAATTGCGACAACATCTTCCATGACTACAAACAAAACTCGATATTTTCTTTTTTTTCCGATCCATATTTGCCGAACCTCACAACCAATAACTTTGGATTCTGGTGCTTTGCTACAGCGATTAGGAAAGTTTTGTAATGATGCGATAGTATCTTGAAATTCATAGTACCAATTGTTTGCCATTTCAGGACTCAGATTATCGCACATCCAACGATAGGAAGTTTCTATTTCTTGAAAGGCTGTAGGTTGAATAATAACTTGATAATTCATGAGCGAGGAGGAATATTAAATTTGTCTTCTAGGGTTGCTAATGCCTCCTCGGCAGGAATTCCTTGACCTTGCTCAAACTCATCTAGTCCTTTACGAATACCTACTATTGCTTCAAGGTAATCAATTCGCTCTAAGAGTTCTTGATATATGCTTGAGGGATGTTTTGGATCTGTTTTCAGTGATTGCAAAAAACTAAATAAATCCTCTAGGATTTCATTGGGGGTGTTGTCAATTTCTTGTAAGAGCAATTCTTTGATAGTCATTATTGTTAATCGCCAAATTTACATTTCTATTAGCTATTCTAAATCATTCATGAGAAATCTGCCTCTTTAAGCAGTAGCAAATTCTGTTAAACTGCGTTTACTTGGATGGTGGAAACCCAAAACAATATCACTTTGTGGTATTCCATTTGATAACAAATCATCAACAATACATAAATTAGTTACATCTTCTTCCACCCAAACTTTACCATTTTTAATGCAAAGATAGATGATAATATGCTGTATCTGTTTTTTGTCATCCCAGCCAAACCGAAACCAAATATATTGATCTCTTTTTTCATCAAAAGCTAAACGTTCACTAGCTTCAATTTCCCCATTTTCAACATTTTGAGGATTACTAATTTCATAATATTCTGTCAATATCTTTTTGATAGCATTGCGATATTGTTCTAATTTATCCATTGTTGAATTTCCTCCTTTTCTGTGTTTACAACTATTAATAGAAGGTGATTTTCTTGGATGACTGCTTGTACAGATTTACGTTGAAAAAACTTATCATAAACAATATCATCAATGGCTAAATAAAGTTTATATTCTGGCGCACTAAGTTGAATAAGTTTCCTGTATACTATGTATTGTCCCAAGGCATTGTGAAAATCATACATTTGCGATTTACCCGCAAAACTCTTGATTTCTACCACAATTTTCTGCCCTTGACGTTCTGCTGCTATAGGTTTTTCTGCTGCTAAGTCAGCGTAGAGTTCAGCATCTTCATATTTAATAACGTAAGGGTCATCTGTGATAGTCCAACCATCTTTTATTAATGAATTTCTGACTTCATTATGGTATATATCTTTCGCTGGCATGATGTAACTATTGAGTTATAATTTTATTATAAAATCTTTTCTGTTACATTTACTCAATTTTGAATTGATTTGAAAAGCCTATTCTTTCGTGGAAAATGAATGCTTAACAAATCTTAATAATACTCTGAAAGACTTACCTGCTAAAATCTACAAATCTCTGCAAGAAGAGAGCATAACACCGAAAGACTTTGAATTCTCAACCCACCTGGCGTAAAGAATTTACCTCTAACACGAAAACCGGTCGGTACTGTACCCACGAACTTATACGTATCTAAATTTTTTGCTTCCCATAAGGGTATTTCCCAATTCATCCAGTCTCCCCCTTCCTTCTTCCATCCCACCCTTTCGGCGAACCTATTATACCCATCCTCGTTCCATTTTGTAAATTCTCCCTTTTCCCAGTCAAAATCTAAAGAATTACCTGTTTCCAGATATATTCTTTTTTGGACGCTATAACCGAATTTTCCTTGTGAGTTTGTTACCCATAAATCATCTACTGCTTTTAAATCTTTACAGTTAAAATTTTTAACATCATTTAAGTCTAAAAATCCTTGTTCTTCTCTTTTAGCTGAAACCAGAAGAAACTGCCAATTTTTCTCATCTGCTTCTTTCCATCTATTTTCTTTCATTAAATAGTCTAATTCATCTAATAAATGTGCTTTTAAAGATTCATAATATTCTGTATTTGAGCCATCTAAATCATTAATTTGACGATAAAGATTAGCGATAATATTAACATTATCATTATATAGAATATTCAGGTCTAACTTAAATAAATCAAGATTAGACGTTAATTGAGATTTGAGAAGATTATATTTTGCTAAGGCTATTTTGGAATTATTTAATGATTTTTCTAATTTACCTTTTACATAGTAAATGTAAACTAAAGTAGCTAAATAACTTGAATCATTTTTATCAACTTTATTTTCCTTTGGTAATTTATCAAAACTTTTAATAAGGTCTTCTTTGGCTTGGGTATATTTTTTATCTTTTGAATTATCTAAAGATTCATATCCTAAAACTAGAGAACTATCTAATAAAGCTTCTTTAAGTTCCTGGTTTTTGATTTTTTCTTGTAAAACTAATCCAGCAATATTTAAGAGTTGATTAGCTTCATTGACTTTATTTTTTTGTTGTAGTTGAGAAGCTACTGCTGATAATTCTCTGATTTTAGAAATATTTTCTTCCTGTTCCTGTGTACGACTAGCTGCTAAAAATTCCTTATCTTCAAAACCTAAACTTTTATCCTTTACCCAAGTTTCTGCTTCTGCTAAAGCTTCCCCTCGCAATAATCGAGATTTATCCTGTTTACCTGATAACAACCACTGTCGAAAATTCTCTGCATAAGGACGTAAACTAGCTAAAGTTTTTTCAATCCATAAACCATCAAAAATCGTCTGATAAATCTGATTATAAACTTTTAATTTACCATTCTTTTTAACAACAATTCCCGCTAACTGTAAATCACTTTGTTCAATACTATTATCAGTATCAATTCCTTGTGAATGCCAAATTTGTTGATATAAATCTAATAAACAAGCGGCTTTTTGTTCATCTCTTTTTAAGATTCTATCTCGAATAGTTCTAAAATGTTCCGGTTCATCTTGAGATTCCCAATTTTCAATTACTTTATTTTTGACTAAATTCTCTACAAAACTAACTTCTTCTTCAATAGGAATGACAGTTGTAGATTTACTAATAAAATCACATATTTTTTGAGTTAAAAATGGCTGTCCTCCTGTCCAATCTAAAATCGCTTTTAATACTGCTTCCGGGTTATTAGTTTGGTGAGAAAACCCCTTAATTAAAGGTAAAGCTTCTGTAAATTCAAATCCCGTTAATTCAATACCTTTACCAATATTAAAAGGAGTCCGTTTTTTATCTTGAATTAATTCCGAAGGTGTGGCAACTCCCAACAATACAAAATTAATACGGTTATATTCAGAATTGTCAACTCTAAGATTAAAAAATGCCCGAATTAAAGCAAAGAAATCATCAACGGGAAAATTCAAACTGAGAATACTATCAATTTCATCAATAAAAATAACTATTTGTGTAGGAATTAATTTTAATAAATTATCAATAAACTTGCCAAAAATCTGCACATCAGAAAATCGTTTGTTTTCTTCCCATAATTGATCTAAATTGAATTGCTCATCTAAATTTAAACTTTCAGCAATAGTATTAATAATTCCCGCATACCATTGTTCAGAATTTAACCCAGATGTGCCAATTGCAGTTAAATCTATAGCCACACAAGCAATTTTTTCCGCTTTCAATCTTTCCATTGTGCGGACACGTAAACTAGATTTTCCCATTTGTCGAGAGTTGAGAACAAAACAAAACTCTCCCGCTTTTACAGCCTGATATAGATCATTATCAGCTTTGCGGGTGACATAAGTGGGTGCATGAGGAGGAAGACTACCACCAAATTGATATTGAAAATCTTGGGAAGTCATATTTTTATTCTATATGAGTTAAAGGGCGGTTAGAAACCGCGTCTACACAGGCAAAACCCACCTCCGTGGGTTTAAAAAGTTGAATTTTCTGTTAGTCCACGCAGGTGGACTTTGTTTGTGTAGACGCGAATTCTATTCGCTTTTATAGAAAATCATTATAGGCAAAATCCGAACTTAACTCAATAGAATTTCCCCAGTAATCAAGCCCCAAAAATGCTAGTGTAGAAGGTGAAAATCAATTTGTGATTTCTTTGTGTTTTCCCGTAACTACCCTGCTGTATTCCTGAGTTTAGCTGTTTTACTATCCTTAACAGCCTGTGCTAACAGTCAATCTGCTAAAAACCTAGAACAATCATTAGCGGCTGACCCTCAGTTGCAAAATAATCCTGTTCCCTTTGGCAAATCTCAGAGTCAGCAAATAACACCAAACCCCAACACATCAACAATTAAATTACCAGCTGATTTTCCCGCAGATATACCCATTTATCCCAACGCCAAACTAGAGGAAGTTACACCAGCTAATTCGGAAAATAAAATATCAATTCGGTGGCAAAGTGCAGATCCTAGTAATTTAATTACCAGCTTTTACCGCCAGCAATTTCAGGCTAAAAACTGGCAAATTGTCCAACAGCCTCAAGATGATGTAGATGGGGCTTTTTCCGCCCGACGCAATGATCTACTCATCAATGTCACAATTAAACCACAAACAGTTACCAAAGCTGAACCCAATCAACCGCAAACTGCTACTAAATTAGTAATTGAATATTCATCTAATTCTAAGGACACATCAACTAACCCAGTTATACCATCAGATAATTCTGAATTTATAGGTCCAGTATTACCTAATAGCAATAATACTAACGTAGTCACTCAGCCAACCCTACAGCCAACCACCCAACCGGAAACCTTAACAACTCAGGAATTCAGTGATATTCAGAAAGCACCACCCGAATGGCGATCTCATATTCAAGATTTAGCTACATTGGGTGTATTATCTATCGAACCGAAAACAACCGAATTTCTTCCTGATAAAATTATCACCCGTCGGGAATATGCCCGCTGGTTAGTTGCAGCTAATAATGCCATGTATGCGAATAATCCAGCCAAACAAATCCGGTTAGCATCCCCCAGCACCCAACCAGCTTTTAGAGACATCTTAACCAAAGATCCTGATTTTCCTGTCATTCAGGGATTAGCCGAAGCAGGTTTAATTCCCAGTGCTTTGTCTGGAGATGCCACAGCCGTATTATTTCGTCCTGATGCACCCTTGACGCGAGAACAATTAATTTTATGGAAAGTTCCTTTAGATACTCGCCAAGCCTTACCCGCAGCCAGTTTGGAAGCCGTTAAACAAACTTGGGGTTTTCAAGATGCAGGTAACATTGAACCGAAAGCATTAAAAGCAGTTTTAGCAGACTTCCAAAATGCTGAACAATCAAATATTCGCCGAGTTTTTGGTTATACAACCTTATTTCAACCCAAGAAACCTGTAACTCGTGCTGAAGCTAGTGCAGCTTTATGGTATTTCGGTACTCAAGGCGAAGGAATATCAGCAACGGAAGCTTTAAAGCTGAAAAGGTGAATTTTATTTTAGATTAAATAAACATTCGACAGGCCGAATAGCCTGTCATATTTACTTGCTAATTCTTGACTTTACTTTTCGGGTGTAGCTGTTGGTGTAGCTGTTGGTTTAGTCGTTGGTGTGGCTGTTGGTTTAGCCGTTGGTTTAACCGTTGGTGTAGCTGTTGGTTTAGCCGTTGGTTTAACCGTTGGTGTGGCTGTTGGTTTAACTGTTGGTTTAACTGTTGGTTTAACTGTTGGTTTAACTGTTGGTTTAACCGTTGGTTTAACCGTTGGTTTAGCCGTTGGTTTAGCTGTTGGTTTAACCGTTGGTGTAGCTGTTGGTGTAGCCGTTGGTGTAACCGTTGGTGTAGCTGTTGGTGTTAGTTTATCAATGATGTTCTTAACTTCTTCATTTAGTTTTTGGCGAAGTCGTAAATCAGCAATCCCAGTTTCTGAGAGTTGATGTTTTTTCTGGTACTCCTTTACCAACTCTTCTAACTGGGGACTGTAGAATTGATCACGGGGAAGTAGAGTTTTTGGTTTAAGTACAGTATTCAAATTAGCTTGCAGAATTTCGACGATCTTCGCGGCTTGATCTTGGGTTTTGGGGCCTACTTTCCCGTCCACCTTTAACTTGTAGGCTGTTTGAAATTGATTGATAGCCTTTTTAGTTTCCTCATCAGTCAGAGGATCTTTGGTAACTTTAACGTTATAACCCAACCCCCGTAACACAGATCGGAATTCGTCCGGCGTATAGTTGCGCTGACGGGCTGCAAAAGCTATGTCTGAAGCTACAACACTAGCTGCTACCATACAGGTTAAAGCTATAGTTACTCTAGATTTGTCGAAACTACACCACATCATAAAAACTCCTTGGGATTAAATCCTTGATATTAAGAGACTAACAGGTAATTTTGAAGTTTTTTTAACCTCTGGCTTCATAATTAATGATTAATTCTGATTAATTTGACTTTGATTGATTATTAATGGGTATAAGAAAAATTACTATTCGACATCTGCTAATAGTCTCAATTCTGAAAAATCTGTGTTGCTACTTGTTTATACCAACATACTTTAATTTTAGCAATATTTAGTCACTCCTCAACCTACCTAAAACTGGGTTTCAAACTGATGCTACTGTATTTCATAAACCCACAATTTACCACATATAAGAAACCATGAGTAAATTAAAAAATTACCAGCGAAAAAACCTATGGTTTGAAAGGGTAATGGCAATTACCGCCACTGCTAACTTAGTATTAGTTTTCTTTGATTTAAGTTACGTACCTTGGCGAGATTTTTACTTCCGCAGACTTCCTGAACTAACTCGTTTATACGATCCAATTAAAGGTATTGAACCTCATCGTGATACAAAAAAATATTTAGAAGCAGTAGCTAGATTGGAAGTACAGGTAACTCAAACAGGCTTAATCTCACCGCAAGTCAAAGCCAAATTAGCAGACCTTCGTTTTCTCAGCAAAGAAATGATTGAAACTAATCCTTTTGCCGGTGCGGGGAAAGGTGGAACTCTAGAAAAAATCAAAAACCGAATGCGGGAACGCGTCAGTAAAGAATCTGCAAAAGGTGCATTTAATACTTTTTGGAGTCAAGAGTATTTATCTAAACATGGTTGGAATCAGGAAATAGACTTTTTCAACCAGAAAATTCGTCCGGGAATTGCCAAAAACTATTATCGTAAAATTGGTGAAAATGGGGAATTTTTGAATAATTTTTGGATAATTGATTTACCATTTGTAATTTTATTTGCTATAGAATTATTAGGACGTACTTTCTTCATCAAACGTAGATATAGTCATTTAAGTTGGTTCGAGGCAATTCTCTGGCGGTGGTATGATCTATTATTACTAATACCAATTTGGCAATGGTTACGAGTCATCCCAGTGACCATAAGACTAGATCAAGCCAAATTAGTTGATTTTTATGTAATTAGACGGCAAATTCATCAAGGTATTCTTGCCAATTTTGCCGAAGAAATTACAGAAATTGTCGTAGTTCAAGTAATTAATCAATTTCAAGGTTCAATTCAACGAGGTGAAATTACTCGTTGGTTATTAGAATCAGAAAATGTGCGTTCTTACATAGATATTAATAATATCAATGAAGTCGAAGCAATTACTGGATTGTTAATTAAAACTCTTGTTAATCAAGTATTACCAAAAATCCAACCAGAAGTAAATGCCATTTTGTGCCATAGTATTGAAATCGCTTGTCAGCAATTACCAGGCTATAGTAATATCCGCATGGTACCAGGATTAGGTAAAGCCCAAACACAAATTAGTCAACAACTAGCCACCCAAATTACTAATAATATCTATGCTGCTTTAGCTAGTACCATCAAAGATCCTGTCGCGGCAAAACTTTCCACTCAGCTAATAGAAAAATTTACAACTTCATTCACTTCAGAAATTCAGAAAAAACAAGTTCTGGTAGAAATTCAAAGTTTACTAAATGACTTTTTAGAAGAAGTTAAAATTAACTATATTCAACGTTTATCCCAAGAGGATATAGATAAAATTTTGGAAGAAACTAGAAAAATGCGAACGGAATCATCCAGCAGTTTATCTATTCGTCAATAAAACATTAGCCAATAGATAGATGAAAATTATCAGAATTTTTGCCAACCTGGAATCAATAGGCATCCCAAAGCATTTCTGATAGCTTGCGTGGCGTAGCCATACAATATTAAGTAGTGTAGGGTGGTATTTCCCACCCTAAGTATATTTCAAAAATCAAATAGGATTCCTATAGACATAGTTATCATTCATTAAAACCATGAATAAAATCATAGATGCGGATATTAATCAGATTGATATCAGATCATTTTTGGAAGAGATAACTCCCGCACAAGCAGAAACTTTATGTGGTGGTCATTGTCAATCATCACAGGATGATCAAGATGCGTACATGAATGATATTGCTGAGATTATCAATAATGCCAAAAAACAAACTCAAGGTGTAGATAATAAACGCAGTAATCAGAAGATTAATACCATAGATAAATCCAAAAAAACTTACCTGAATGGAGTAGAGATACCCCGCAAGGGAAAAACCGTAGTTATATCTTTTTGAATTTTAAATGTGGATTTAACAGGCTAATTTAGGTACATCATTGGCTTTATTGAGAATAAATAAACTTTCATCTCCCCCACGGCCAATTCTTAAAGTTTCATCTAAGTAAGTAATATCGAGAGTGGCAATTCTCCCTTGAGGATTATTAGCTACTACAACTTTAAATGGATTTAATTTAGGGGTATTAATACCGACAATTTTTTCAATAGCTAAATAACGTTTATCAAAATAAACATTGATGCGTTTATCTGCTGTATTTGATATATCTATGGCAGGTTCAAAATTAGCTGTTACTTTCACATATCCTGATATTAAACCCAGAGGATGTTGCACTTGAGCTATATTAAAAAATAGTTTATCGGCAATATTAATTACTTGATAAACTTTACCTATTTGTAATCCCAATGGTAGAGAATCTAAAGAACGGATTTCTCTAGCTGTGGAGTATTGCAGTTGCCAAGCACCATCTAATAAATCCGTAGCATGGAGAAGAGGCTGAGGGTTAGGATTGAGACTTTCTAGTTCTGTTGTTAATTGTTCAATTTCCTCAACTAAACTTTTATCAAGCTTTAAATTAGTAAGAGGATAACCATCACTGTTAATTTGATTTTTTTTGATAGTTGCTTGTAATTTCTCTTTCAAAAGTTGATTATTCATGAGATGAAATATTTGTATAAAACTTTTTGTAAATTATTGGCACTGGTACGAGTATATCTTATATTCCCAAATAAATAACCTGGCAGTTATTATCAACTACCAGGCTTTTGATTACTCAAAAATTATGTTATGGAGAAATTACAGAATACCCCAGAAGTGGAGAAAGCCTTGACCAGAAAATAGTTCAATCAAAGCTGCTGCTGAAAAACCAATCATTGCTAAACGACCATTCCAGATTTCTGCTTCGGATGTAAAGCCCCAGCGCCAACCGTTGCGATCTGTAGCTACAGGTGCTTTAGCTGTTTTTGTTGCATTAGTCATGATCAGCACTCCAATTAGGATTTACTAAGCTTTGTTGTCTTATGTAAATAAATATAACATTTTTCTGAAAAAAATAACATTTATTTATATTTTTTTTGCAACTATGTGTAGATCAGGATCTTATGCTTAAACCACATGGTCTGGTTCTAAAGCACAGGGATACGCCGAATCCCCCGTTTCTACCTGAATAGTAGAGTGTTGAATCCCGAAATGGTGTTCAAGTTCCTGAGAAACTTCCCATAAAAAAGCATCACCAGGATAGCCTTCTGGCATGACTAAATGAACTGTGAGTGCGGTTTCTGTCGTACTCATAGCCCAGATGTGAAGATCATGAATTTTCAACACCCCAGGACATTCAATTAAGTAATTTTTCACAGCCCTGGGTTCAATTCCTGCTGGTACGCCATCAAGTGCCAAATTTACGGAGTCTCTAAGTAAATGCCACGTCCCAACTACAACAACAGCCACAAGCACTAAGCTAACTAAGGGGTCAAGCCACAGCCAATGGGTAAATAAAATCGCAATTCCAGCTACCACAACTCCCAAGGATACCAAGGCATCAGCAGCCATGTGTAAAAATGCTCCCCGAATGTTTAAATCACTTTTGCGTCCTGACATAAACATGAGTGCAGTAGCAGTATTAATGATAATGCCGACCAGGGCAACACCAATAATAGTTTCTCCCGATACTGGACTAGAATCATTAAAGCGGCGAATAGCTTCCCAAGCAATAGCACCCATAGACAAAAGCAAGACCACAGCATTGATTAAAGCAGCTAAAATCGAAGAAGCACGCAAGCCATAGGTATAGCGGTGGCTGGGAGGACGACGGGCTAGGGAACTTGCACCCCACGCTAGGAGGAGTCCCAAGACATCACTTAGGTTGTGACCCGCGTCAGCAAACAAAGCCAGAGAGTGTGCTAAGTAGCCATAAGTGGCTTCAACAATGACAAATCCTATATTCAGTGCAGTCCCAATGGCAAAAGCCCGGCTAAATGTGGCTGGGGCGTGACTGTGATGGTGTCCAGGTTCGTGGTGATGATGGTGGTCGTGGTCCTGTGTCATAGTGATGAGTTGGGAGTAAAGAACTAGATAAATACTATGGTTGCTACATTACTATTGAACCTGATAGCGGTATTTTAGTGTGTTCTACTTAATATCACCGCAAATACTGTACTTCCCAATGTTCAGATATATTCAAAAAAAAGAACTCATATAAAGCTAAAATTTAGAATACACTATATTATAAATTCATAATTAATAAAATTCAGTATATGCCTATTATACCTAATTTATTTAATCAATTCTTGAAAACGTTCATCTTCCCGAATAGCATCAAAATCTGAATCAGTTTTTGCCATTTCTCGGTACTTATCAAGATTTAAACTAATTGCTGTTTTTAGGTTTTCAATTGCTTGTTCAATATTACCTTGCAAGGCATAACCACAAGCTTTATTGTACCAAGCTTCGTGTTTATCAGGTTTAAATTCCACAGCTTTGTCGTAGGAAGATATGGCTTCTTCATACCTGCCTAAATTGTCTAGGGAAATGCCCCGGTTGTACCAAGCTTCGTGTTTATCAGGTTTAAATTCCACAGCTTTGTCGTAGGAAGATATGGCTTCTTCATACCTGCCTAAAT
>NZ_JAQMTJ010000062.1:0-17754 GCF_028330815.1 Dolichospermum lemmermannii CS-548 | reverse complement strand
TATTTAACAGAGTTGTAGGCATCCTAAATGCCGCTTTGACTCCCTTTCGCTTTTTCTCTGCGGGTACAGCCATACCCACAACTCCCTGTAATGATTTATCCCACACAGGAGAATCACTAAAACCAAGCTCAATCTGATATCTAGGAACTTTAATGGCTTCTATCTGTATCGAGTGAGTAGCTTGGGCATCAATCAGTTCATCATTAGCCCAGACACCAAGATCATATCCTTGGGGAAAGCCAAAGAGCCGGAAGGTAAGAAGATGGTACTGATTCACTAAAAAATCAGCGCCAACAACTTTACAGTTTTTATTATAAATGCGAGCAAGCGCACTTCTAAAGGTTTGGAAGTAATTTTCAGTTGACATACAATCTATAAATCCTGGTACACTGCGTTTCTCGCCCAGATGGTAAAGCGACTCTCTCCGTAGCAAGAGATGTATCTTCTGATTCCTCAATTTCCACTAGAAATTTACCGCCATTTTCTAGCTCAAATTCAACCAATTGCTTTTCTAGCATATATATAATGTTAAATAGACTATGTATTGTCAAGTATACAATATTGTCTGCTTATTGGAAAAACAAAAACTACCACTAGTGCCGCAGGGCGGAATTAAAAATTAACAATTAAAAATTAAAAAAGCAGATTGTATAAGCTTTTTAGGGATTTTTAATTGGTGCTTTATACTACCACTAACGCACTCTAAGTATTTGCTCCTTGAACTTATGTTGCCAGGTATAATGACAACTCTGAAATAAATTACCTGATATTCCATGACCAACCCTCGTCAAGTTGCCTTTATCGCCCTCAAAGAAGTACACAAAGAAGCTTATGCTGGTGTTGCTTTAGACTATTGTATTTCCACCGTCCCCTTATAGCCATCAATGCGAACTTCCTGACCATCTTGTAGCAGATACGTCGCACCACGCACATCCATAACAGCAGGAATACCGTATTCACGGGCGATAATTGCCCCGTGAGAAAGTTTACCCCCAGCTTCAGCAATTAAACCCCCAGCTTGCACGAGGATAGGGGCCCAACCGGAATCTGTGTAAGGAACTACAAGGATGGTGTTTTTATCAATATCATGGGCTTCTTGCAAAGTTCGGACTACTTTCACCCGTCCTTGAATTTGTCCTTGACTGGCAGGAATACCTAATAAAATGTTGTCAGAGGGATCAATTACCGGGGCAATGGGGTGAGGAGGATTATAACCGTAAACTACGGCGGGAATTTGCGTAATTTGGCTATCTTGGAGAAATTGCGATCGCCTTTTTTCGACTAATGCCAATAAATGATTCCTAAAAGCTACATCTGGATTAATCACTAAATCACGAATTTCATCTAACTGGAGAAAGAAAATATCTCCTAATTGTGTTAATACCCTAGACTCAAGCCAAATCTGTTCCAAAGCCAAAAATGTCCACCGCAATTCAGCTAACAAGCGAGAATAAACTTCCGTTACCCGTCCTTTCAGATCAACTCGTTTTTGGACTAAATTTGCCTGTTCGGGACGGGAATCATCTAAATTTGGCAATTCAGGTGCTTGTAATAACTGGATAAATAATTGTCTAACTATTTGGGGATTTTCTCGCCAAGTGGGAACAGAAATATCTGTACCGACTTCACTTAAATAACCATAATCCTCAATCAATTCGTCAATTTCATCTAAAATTCTTTCCCCTGCGGGCGTTTCTGCCAATTGTGCAAATACTTGTTCTGGTTTAAAATCATAGTTACCAGCTATTAAGATTTGTTTAGCATCCGCAGCCAGAAGACGCATAGCTCTTAATGATGCTACCTCTGGGGTGACACTATTATCAATTTCCTCTGTCTTTGCCCCCAAAACCGCTTGGCGAATAGCTGCACTCAAAGGGGCTAAAATACTGTAGTAAGTTCCCCGATGTAATAAGTTGAGAATTAAATCTATTCTAGTTAATAATTGATCTAGTGATAATTCGGCAATGACGACATTTGATAATTGGGTTAATCCCGGAATGAAAACTTGGCGATAATCCGATTTAAAATCTTTGTCTAAATCAATTTCCCGCTTGAGTAACTTTGTTAGTCCTGGTAAATTAGCTAAAGTGGAATTTAGAGCAGGTTTACTCATACTTGCACCTCTAGTCAGAAATTCCAAACTTTCTGGAGGTAATCCCATTTTCAAAAAGATTTCTCCTAACAAGGAAGCATTAAAATAGGCTCTAGAATAATGCAATGTTGCTGTTGTGGCAAAATCTAAGCGTTTAGCACGATCACCCAAAACTATACTAAAAATTTCTCCCCACACACCACAGGTTAAAGGAGAATTAATAGACCAAGTTAAGGGGTGAATAACTCCCGGAATTACCTCAGCGGCGATTTTCCTTGTCCATAAGGGTAAAAGCGTAGTGATTGGTCTTGCCTGTAATACCCACAGATTTTGACCATCATAACTCCATTCAATGTCTTGGGGAATACCCAAATAACGTCTTTCTAAACGACGGGCTAGGTATGCAACTTGCTTAATTAATGCTTGGGGAACTTTCCCATTGCCTTCAAATTGCAGACAAGACAATTTTTCATCACCAGCAACCACGACTAGATATTGTTCTGGTGTCACTTTTCCCGATACGATTTGCGTAGGACTACCAGATACAGCTTCGATAACTACACCCTCACCCTGTTGAGAAATAGGATCTCGGCTAAAAGCTACGCCAGAGAATACGCTTTGAACTTGTTGCTGAATGAGTACCCCCATTGCCGCATCCTCTGAACTGCTACGACGGCGATATTCGACGGCACTGGGATGATTATAGGAGGCTTGGACTTGAGCGATCGCTTGTCGCAGTTCTGCCTTACTGATCACATTTAAAATTGTTTCATACTGTCCCGCGGCTGATGCCTGTTGTGAGTCTTCCCCAATGGCAGAAGAACGCACTACTAAAGGTGAAAGTTGTGATGGTTGCAGAAAATCAATTAAAGGTGTGGGATCATCATCAGGAGATAATACCCAACCTTTCGGAACTGCATAACCCCAACGTTTAAGTTGCGATAATGTTGCAGATTTAGCTCCTACGACTTCCCCATCTAAGTCATCATCTAAAGTAATAATCTTCTCCTCATTATTTAAATATGCCATCATTGGTTGAGATTCTGGATTTGCTTCCTCAACTGGGAGATTTAAATCATCAGGAATTTGGTTATAAATCCAGTAAATTAATGCCGACAAGGCAAAAGCAGCGATAATTCTGGCTATATCCTGGGAATGGACAATCCCCACAAATAGGGGAAATATGACTAATACCCCTAATTTAATTGTTTCTTTAGAGCGAGTAATCAAAAAGCCAATAGCTGCAAGTAAGCTAACAAAGGCAGCTACCAAAGGATCATGTGCCAGCAATCCCCAAGCGACGTTTGTTGTTCCTGCCCCTTTAGTAGCCACGTATCTACCGATAACCAAGGCAATTAAAGCGATAATTTCGGAGAATGGTTGTGAAGGAAAACAATATTGGGCAATTGTGACAACAGCAACGCCCTTGACGGCTTCAGAGACGACACAGATGCTTCCTGCTAATTTACCACCGTGATAAAATGCCGCTGCAACGCTAATATTTCCTGTCCCCATATTGGCTAATTTTTTACCACTCAGGGCATAAGTAATCCAGGAAATGAGCGGTATTGCCCCTAACAGTGGACAAAAAATTAAAATAATTAAGATCCCAAAAAAATTAATCATTATTTTATAATCTAAAATTTTAGAGCGGAAATTTCTCAGTTTGTTGTTAACAAAAATAGCTATTTACTATATAGGACACTAGAGAGCAATGGTAGTCTTACTTGCTAGTGTCCTGAATTGTTATTCTCGGAATCTATCCTAGTGCATAAGCACCAGTAAGCGCCCATAGAATCAGTCCAGCAATTGATCCTAAAAGTACCACAGTGGAGATGGTAATTAGTTTAGGTGAATCTGCACCTTCAAATTTCATAATTCCGCGATTTAAATCGGACATTGTTTTCTAAGCCTCCTTGATTACAGGGCTAATCTGTCCGTTCTGATTTTAATCCTTCTGTTGCCAGATGGTGTTAAATTCTCATTACGATTTTTTTCAGCTTGGCTACAGCAGGTAATAGCGGATTTATTTTTTAATTGTTTGTGCTGTGACCATGAGAATTAGTGTTTATTTCTTTCTCTATAGAGAAATTGAGAAGTTTCATAAATTAAAATTTGATTTATCTACTTTTTACCGAATTTAATAAACTAAATCATAGCCCCCTCCTCGCAAGCGGGGAGGGGTTTTTTATTGCCGAAAAGATTAATTATCCTTAATCCAAAGTGCTAAACCACCACCACGACCACGGGCAGCAATCAAGTTTTCGGTAATTAGAAAGAAAGCAAAAAAAGGTAATTTAGCTATAGGTTGGTTATCAAAGTTCCCACTTTCAACTTTACCAGAGCGAATTTGTTTATTGACAAACATCCAATTAAATAAACTAATTTGCATTTGGGTAAAATCAAAAGCCAATAAATTCTTTTTTCCTAAATATTTTATTGGTCCTGTGAGTTTCAAGAAAATCCCTCCTAATTGGACCTGATTAGCAATTTCCCCCTTTCCTAAAGTCTGTTCTTCTGTGCTACTAAAACAAAGATGAATTTTCGTAAATTTCGGGACATACCAACCCTTACCTAAAATAATTCCGCCCCGGTTTCTAACTTTTTTAGTCCCAGTAGCAAAACAAAGTCGCCATTTACCACCCAGAGATTCAAAAGGGTAATTTAACTTTTGTAGCTTTGCGGTTTTTTCCGCTTCCAGCAACGCATTTACGATTACTTCAGCCGAGGGAACTTGATTTCCTTCCCGGTACGCAGTAGCAGTATGGGATAAGGAGGTGATAAAGTCAGAAGGGGAATGAGATATTAAATTAGCTGTCATAAAAGCATTATTGATGTAAGTATTGCTATGTTTTTTTATAACCTAACTAAATTCTAACGTTTATTTAATTAGCTTCTTAATTAGAGTATAATGAATATACGATTTTTAGCTAATAATTTTAGTCGCTAGAAACTCAAGTAATTGTTTGTGGTTTGGGAAGTGTAATAACTCACCTGTAGATATAAAGAGGTGGAATAATGGACACTAGAAAACTCCTGAAGTCATATAAATCAGGAGAAAGGAATTTCTCTGGCATAAATCTGCACCAAGCTAAGTTAAATCATGTTGATTTGAGAGGAATAAATTTAGAAGCAGCAGATTTAAGCGGTGCTGATCTTAGTATGGCAAATTTAAGCGATTGTAATCTTAGTAGAGCAAATTTAACTAATGCTGATTTAAGTAGAGCAAATTTAGAAAATGCAAACTTAAGTGAAGTCAACTTAATTGGTGCTGATTTAACCAGAGTCAGCCTCAAAAAAACTAACCTGAGTCGTGCTGATTTGCGAACTGCAAATTTAACTTCAGCAAACTTGGTAGGTGCAAACCTTAGTCAAGCAGAAATGAGTGGTGCTGACTTGACCGGTGCAAATCTCCATAAAGCCAATTTAATTGATAGTAATATCAATGAAGCCGAATTAATGGGCGTTGATTTAACAACAACTATCATAACTGAACTTGAGATAACTGGAGAAATTTTGCATATAGGTTTATCCCATAAATGGATAACTTGGGCTGGTAGTTATTGATATTTTGACAACCTGGCAAAATCAATATAACACCAATTTGAAAAAAGCATGAAATAAATAGATTAACATAGGCGGGGTTACTCGCCTTTTATGTGATCATAATTTGTATTATTTGAGATTTTTGATTTATTTAAATAACACTTCAATTTTTGTCTTACCTTCTTCCTATCTCCTTTCTGCCTCCGCGCCTCTGCGTGAGATCTAAAAATGTGATTCATTTATCTAAAAATGCCTGTAAAAAGCTGACAAGAATTTTTAATAAGTAAAATGTCCGCGAGGGCGGACATTATTAGGGCTTCTGTCACTTTTATTGGCTACAATCATGTCTGGAACATGATGTTTTTATTGTTGATGATCAGAATAAAAAAATCAAGTCTTTTTCCGATATAAACTAGACATAATTAAGTGGATTATATCTTAGAGGAGTCAGGAGTCAGGAGTCAGGAGTCAGGAGAAAGAAAGAAGAAGGAAGGAGAAGGAAGGAGAAAGAAGGAGAAAGGAAAAAGGACAAAAGAGAAAGAAAGAAGAAGGAAGGAGAAAGGAGAAAGGACAAAAGAGAAAGAAAGAAGAAGGAAGGAGAAAGGAGAAAGGACAAAAGAGAAAGAAGAAGGATATTATTATTCATATAAAAAACATCATTCCTGAGAATTATATCGGCGGGAAGTATAAACCCAAATATGATTATCCTGCTGAATTTGTCGCGTGTGGGAAGAACCGATAATAATGACAGTTCGCATATCTGCTAATGCTGGTTCTAACTCTTCCAGGGTAATTACCTTAACTTCTTCTCCCTTCCTCCCTAGATTTCGTCCTAAGACGACTGGGGTATGAGGTTTGCGGTGTTCCATTAAAATCTTTTTCGCGGCTGCTAGTTGCCAAGTGCGTTCTTTTGATACAGGATTATAAAAAGCAATCACAAAATCACTTATAGCCGCAGCGGTAATGCGTTGAGCGATAATTTCCCAAGGTTTTAAAATGTCAGAGAGAGAAATCACACAAAAATCATGCCCCAAAGGCGCACCAATCCTGGCTGCTGCGGCTTGCATAGCAGAAATACCAGGAGCGACTTGAATATCAATTGTTTGCCATTCTGGTTTATGATATTGCTCTAAAACCTCAAAAACAGCCGCCGCCATTGCGTAAATACCGGGGTCGCCAGAAGATACAACTACTACATATTTTCCCTCTGCGGCTAACTCTAAGGCCTGATATGCCCTTTCTGCTTCTACTCGATTATCTGATTCATGGACGCGCTTACCATCGGCAAGATGTCCAATTAAATTAATATAGGTTTTATAACCAACTAAATCCGTTGCTGCTGCTAGAATTTCTTTTACTTGCGGTGACATCCATTGAGATGCACCTGGACCTATACCAATAATAGCTAATTTTCCCTGGGGTTGTCCTGTGGTGGGGTTAATAATTTTAGTTGATATGGCGATCGCTATCTTGGCAGGATGATACACTAAACAATTACAGCTAGGATTGCCCAAATTTTCGGTAACTTGAATAATTAACTCACCATTTTCATCAATAGGTAAATTACTCTCACTCAACCAAGGTGCTGTTCCCTCTAACCTAACTTTTCCCCCCGCTAATAAATCAGCAATAAATTTTTTCCCATGTTCTGGGTTAGCTAAATGATATCCAGAGGGAGGAGACAACAAAGCAGTATGAAAGCGGATATCTCCTGTGGTGGTAATTGCTGGTTTTATATTAAGTGCTTCCCCGACTTGACGCGCTAAATCATTAACACCATTTAAACCACCCAAAAGTGGAACTACAGCACTACCATTTTCCGCTACAGCTAAAACTGGCGGTTCTTGTCCTTTGTCAGTCAATAAAGGTGCAATTGTTCTAATAAGAATACCAGCCGCACAAATACCAATTATGGGTGTACCAGCGGCGAATAATTCTCGCACAGTTTCGCCAAAATTGCTAAAGCTAATATCAACATCATGAGTACGATTAACTAAACCATATAGTTTCGCACCGGGGAAGACATTGGTAATTTTTCGCCCCACCATAACGCTATTCTGACTCAAAACCACAACCCCAGGGGATACCCTTGTATTCATAGAAAATCCTAATCCTGTAAACCCTTAAACCTTTGCGCCTTTGCTTCTTTGTACCTTTGCGCGAAACATAATTTGTGACAACTACAACTTACTTTTAGTAGGAATCACAATCATAGAAAAATAAGGTACATCTTCTGGATTAACTTCATCAAGGGGCAATATCCGCTGTTGTGTGCTTGTAGCCCGTTCAATGTATCTAGCCCGTGAAGCTAGTCCTAATTCATGGAGAAGATTCCTAATTTTCGGAAAATGACGACCAAGTTTCATAATCGCCGCAGCATCAGTAGATAAAAGCTGATTAGTGAGAACTTCTACTGGTAATGGTGCAGGTAAAACCGTCAGGACATCATTGTAATAGGTGAATGGTAAACCCAAAGCCACCGGACAGGCCATAAGTGAGGAAACTCCGGGGACGACTTCCGTTTTGTACTTATCAGCTAACCTAGTAAAAAGGTACATAAATGAACCGTAGAAAAACGGATCACCTTCACAGATAACCACCACATCCCGACCTGCTGCTAAATGGTCAGCAATGGGTTGAGTTTCTTGGTCATAGATAGATTTAGCCTTTTCTGGTTCTAAGGCGCGAGGCAGATGAAATGCTACCTCAATCTGACTATTATCCAAGTATGAAGAAACGATTTTTCTGGCAATACTTTCTTTATCTGTAGCTGATTGATAAGCGATAACTGGGGCAGAACGGAGGAGACGCAAGGCTTTTAAGGTGATGAGTTCAGGGTCTCCAGGTCCCACACCAATTCCATAAAGACGACCTCCAGAGTTAGTCATTACTCTTCCTCACTTGCTAAAGCGTTAACAGCAGCCGCAGCGATCGCACTTCCGCCCCGTCTACCATGTAAAGTCATAAATGGGACATTGCGACTATCTGCGGCCAATGCGACTTTTGACTCGACTGCACCCACGAAACCAACAGGAAAGCCCAAGATTAACGCCGGTCTGGGGATACCTTCGTCCAGCATTTCCAATAGCCTAAATAGGGCTGTGGGGGCATTCCCAATCACCACAATTGCCCCTTCTATATGGAAACGCCAAAATTCTAAAGCCGCTGCTGACCTGGTATTTCTTAATCTTTTGGCTAATTGTGGCACTTCAGGATCATTCAGGGTACAGAGAACTTTATTATTTTTGGGTAATCTTTTTCTGGTAACACCTTCCGCTACCATGTAAGAATCACACAAAATCAGTGAACCGCCAATTAGGGCTTTTTTTCCGGCTTCTACCGCTGTAGATGAATATTCTAAGTCATTGACAATATCCGTCATTCCACAGGCGTGAATCATGCGAACAGCAACTTTCGCTACATCTTCAGGAAATCTTTCCAGGTTGGACTCTGACCGAATAATTGCAAAGGAATTACGATATATTTCGTTACCATCACGGATGTAATCAAACATGAGATTTTTAGGTTGTAAACGTTAAATTGGACTGTGATTTTTGTGATTTATTTGATTAAGATGATTAGATAAGTACCTGTGCAATATTAATTTCCTATTTTTTTATTCTGTATCCTTGATTGGATAAAGCATACAGACAAATGAAATGTGAAATATATTTGGCATTAATACTTAAATAATTGATTTAATTGGTGGCTGTGACGCTGAATAAATTGTCCAAAGGTTTCTTGTAAATTTAGACGTTGTTTTTGATACACTGCCAACATTTCTGGAATCAAAATCGGAATTTTCGCTATAGTCACATATTCATAAAGTAAATGACCCAAAACATAAACTTGATAGCCAGGGGTTTCTGTGGTAATACCAAGTAAAGTAATATCAGCTTGTGTGTGTTGAGCGCAAGATTTGCTACAACCACTAAAGTGGATATTGACTGAAGAATCTAGAATCATCAGACTGTCCAGGTATTTTACCAAATTTAAGGCATCATCTTTAGTTTCTGTGGCCGCAGCAGCACAACCCCGTTTCCCGGAACAAGCTACTAAAAAACTTTTGATGTCGGTTGGTGATGAGTTTAAACCTAAATTGGTAATTTCTTGCTCAACTTCGCTAATTTGGTTTTGGGGAATATCGGTTAATAGTAAGTTTTGCCAAGGTGTTAACCTGATATTATCATCACCATACCTTTTGGCAATATTTGCTAAACCTCTAATTTGCCCAGTTTCTAATCTTCCCAATGGTAAGACTATCCCAATATAATATAATCCGGTTTGGCGTTGAGAATGAATGCCAATATGAGTTTTTTCTCGCAGAGGCGCGGAGGCACGGAGAGGAGTTTTTATAATTTTCAGTATACCTGGGTTGAGGTTTTCTTGGACTTGGTGAAGATATTCTTTAACTGTGATGTTATTGATTATTTCTCGTAACCGTAATTTGCGACGGTTTTTAGTGTCTATGTGTTTGAGGTAAGTTTCTGCTAATGCTTCTAAAACTGTTATTGCCTTTTCTGGTTTGAATACAATTCCTGTGTCTTTTGCTGGTTCTCCTTTTTCTCCATAGCTGAGATATAACCGCAAATATACATTGCTGTTATTTAATTCTGCTGCCAATATAATATCATTGGGTTGATATCTTACGGAAACTTTGCCTCCACTATCGAAGCAAACGCTAAATTTTGCAGATAATTCACCAAGCTGAGAATGTGCGGTAATATATTCTTCCCAATCTTTCACTAAGGGACGAGTATCTATTAATTCTTCTGTATCAATACCCGCTGTGGGATTGGTCATGATGTTGCGGACATGATCTATCTTGGCATTGGTAGAAGCTAAACCTAATGCTTGGAATTTTTTTAGAACTTCAATATTTATGCTTTGTTGAATTTCTCTAATTTGAATATTAGCGCGATTAGTGATATCAATATAGCCACTACCATGATTATCAGCAATATCTGCAATAGTCTGAAATTGTTGATAATTGATGATTCCCCCTGGTATTCTTAGCCGATAAAGAAGACCGTCTTGGGCTGGTGTGCTGTAAAATAATCCTGGACAAGCGGTAAATGGAATTTGCAAAATTATAACTCCTTCTCTGTGTGACGCAGAGACAGAATGGAAGTGAACACTTGAGAGTTAGCATTCTGACTTACTCAATGTGAGATTTTTAATTAAACTTCAATCGTCTCAAATTGCTTTACAGTTGCGGCACAGTCTCGGAATCGAACCGAAGTTTCCTAACTCTCAGATATAGTAGTCTACCATGAGATGGTATTTTTGGCTATTGTCAATCAATTTTGTTTCGCGCAAAGTCGCAAAGGAGCAAAGACGCAAAGGTAAGAGTTTAAACCCACATTTCGCAAATTCTTGATATCTTTAGGAATGTGGATTAATTTTATTACTCCCGTTATTTCATCATAAACAATGAATTTGACAGGATATTTTTGTAGAACTTTCTGGAGCAAAATTTCTCCAAATATTGATAAATACACGAAATATTCAGTAATTTAAAAAATATTGTCTACTTTATATGATATTTATATAGAAGAGTTAAATTCATTTTAATGACAGAAACTCCTAAAATTGTCACATTTAGGAGGCTGTCTTAGAAGATAAAATTAATTTCTTTACGCCAGGGTCGTAACTCGGTCAAACGAGACATAGGACGGTTTGAAGTTCACACTATCAAACATAACAAAAATTATAATATTTGTCAATGCCTGAACCTAAACTAACAGAGGATGACCTAAAAGATATTGTACTGGCTTTTTCAGAAGCTCGCATGAAACCATATCTCAATGCTACCAACAATTATAGCGATGCGATCAGAATATATGAAATCAATACTAAACTTTGTGAGGCACTGTAAGGTAATAAAAGCGATATTCCAGCAAAACAAACAACCTCACGAATTATGCAAAAATGGTTATCAATTATCGGTATTGGTGAAGATGGTTTAGCAGGGTTAAGTCCCATAGCTCTTTCTTTTTTGAATAAAGCTCAAATTATCTTTGGAGGGGAACGTCATCTTTCTATGTTACCACCTGACGACAACCGGGAAAAAATTCCCTGGAAATCACCTTTTCAAACTTCCATAACTGAAATTATTAGTCGTCGTGGTCAAGCAGTTTGTATTTTAGCTAGTGGCGACCCTCTATGTTATGGTGTGGGTGCAACTATTCTTAAAGATATTAATATTTCTGAAATTACAATTATTCCCGCACCTTCGGCTTTTAGTCTGGCTTGTTCTCGATTAGGATGGTCATTAACAGACGTGGAAACTTTAAGTTTATGTGGTCGTCCGGTTTCTTTACTGCAATCTTATATTTATCCCGGTGCAAAATTATTAATTTTAAGTGAGGGAAAAAATACTCCTGCTCATGTGGCAGAAATTTTAATAAATCGCGGTTATGGTAATAGTCAAATTACCGTTTTAGAAAAAATGGATAATATTGAAGAAACCATCATAACAGATATCGCTACTAACTGGCAAGGAAAAAATATTGCGGCTTTAAATACTATTGCGGTGGAATGTATTGCTGATAGGGGAATTGTGGGTTTATCGAGGTTTCCCGGTTTACCTGACAATGCTTTTCATCATGATGGACAATTGACGAAAAGGGAAGTCCGCGCGGTGACATTATCGAGTTTAGCACCCTTACCGGGGGAATTGCTGTGGGATGTGGGGGCTGGTTGTGGCTCTATTTCTATAGAATGGTTGCGAATTGATAGAAGATGTCGTGCGATCGCTATTGAACAAAATTCCACTAGACTAAATTATATTGCTGATAATGCGGCTGCTTTGGGAACACCAAATTTACAAATTATGGCAGGTAAAGCGTTAGAAGTTATCCCAAATTTACCAGCACCAAACGCAATTTTTATTGGTGGTGGTGTGACAGCATCAGAAATATTAGAAAATTGCTGGAATGTCTTGCTTCCTGGAGGTAGAATGGTGGTTAATGTTGTCACTTTGGCAGGTGAACAAAGATTATATCAATGGTATGAAAAAGTGGGAGGAAACTTTACCCGCATTGCTATTCAACGCGCAGAACCGATTGGAAAGTTTTTAGGTTGGAAAGCAATGTCTCCTGTGACTCAATGGGTAGGAGTTAAAAATTGACCGAAAAGACGAGACACAAGCCCCGTCCTTCCAGGACAGCTTTATGTTAAAATTTGGTCATAGTCGCCATAGGGCATTGGGAGACTTTAAACGGACATGGAGGGACGATAAGACCACTTGTGGCGGGTTCTGGCGAAGTGTCAAGTGTTTCCCCGCACCTTCAGGTTGGTGAGTATGTCAAAATTAGAGATCTAGACAAAAGTACAAACAAAACTAGTAGTTTGTCAAGATAAAAATGATGGACTGTAGTGTGAGCGTCTCGCTCACGCGGGCAAGATGCCTGCACCACCTGTAGTCTCGCTTACGCGGGCAAGATGCCCGCACTACCAAAAACCCGTCAAAATAAATTTGACAGACTACTAGATAGAAGTAATAACGCATTTCCCCAATCAGTCTTTGTTGGTAAGTGTCTATATTCAGCTAGATAAAGATGTTGTTGGTATTTTACTCCACTTTAACCAACTTTTGTGATTTTTTCGTGCAATTATTCTTCAAGTCAGATATCATGAATTTTCTACCGCTACGTGCAAAAAGTGGATTATAAAGAATTATCTGATGTTCTCAACAACAGTGCTAGGCTTGACTGTATTCGGGACAATGGCACGATAAAATTCTATAACGATAAATTGCGATAAAGGTCTAAATGGCAGAAACACTATTTTTCAACGCCCTGCGGGAAGCTATTGACGAAGAAATGTCCCGCGATTCTAGCGTATTCATTCTGGGTGAAGACGTAGGACACTACGGCGGTTCTTATAAAGTTACTAAAGACTTACACCAAAAATATGGTGATTTGCGAGTTTTAGATACCCCCATTGCGGAAAATAGCTTTACTGGGATAGCTGTAGGGGCGGCTATGACTGGATTAAGACCGATTATTGAAGGCATGAATATGGGCTTTCTGCTCCTGGCCTTCAACCAAATTTCTAATAATGCGGGGATGTTACGTTACACTTCCGGTGGTAACTTTAAAATCCCGATGGTGATTCGTGGGCCTGGGGGTGTGGGTAGACAGCTTGGTGCGGAACATTCCCAACGTCTCGAAGCTTATTTCCAAGCTGTTCCCGGTTTAAAAATTGTGGCTTGTTCCACACCTTATAACGCTAAAGGATTACTGAAAGCAGCTATCCGCGATGATAACCCGGTGTTATTTTTTGAACACGTTTTACTTTATAACTTAAAAGAAGACCTGCCAGAAACAGAATATGTGCTACCGCTAGATAAAGCTGAAGTTGTTCGTCAAGGTAAGGATGTGACAATTCTCACTTATTCGCGGATGCGGTATCATGTGCTGCAAGCTGTGAAAGTTTTGGAAAAACAAGGCTATGATCCAGAAGTTATTGACTTAATTTCCTTGAAACCTCTTGATTTTGAGACTATTGGCGCATCAATTCGCAAGACTCACCGGGTGATTGTTGTGGAAGAGTGCATGAGAACTGGGGGTATTGGTGCAGAATTAGTTGCTTCTATTAATGACCGCTTATTTGATGAATTAGATGCACCTGTGTTGCGGCTTTCTTCTCAAGATATCCCCACACCTTACAATGGTAATCTTGAGCGTCTAACTATTATCCAACCAGAGCAAATCGTCGAAGCAGTCCAGAAAATGGTGGCTTTGCGAGTTTAGGAAGTTGTCAGTTGTTCGTTGTCAGTAGGGGCGAAGCATTTGGAAGATAAATTATCGATCATTGCAAAAAATAGTTCTCCAAATGCTTCGCCCGTACAGTTGTCAGTTACTGTGAACCAATGACCAGTGACCAATGACCAATGACCAATGACCAGTGACCAATGACCAATGACCAATGACTACTGACCAAATTTATCCTCACAACTGACAAAAAGAACGTTATTATAACCTTTGTCAGTTGTGAGTGATGGTATGCAAAAACAGCGATCGCTATTAGCGTTAATTATAGTTTTGGTCATCGCCGCTATTACGGTGATTGTGACAATTCCTGTCCCCTTGGGACTAGACTTACGAGGTGGGTCACAGCTTACAATTCAGGTGAAACCAACGGCGGAAATTCCCCAAATCACCGAAAGAGAATTGGAAGCTGTAAAAAAAGTAGTCGAAGGGCGGATTAATGGTCTTGGTGTTTCTGAGCCATTAATTCAAACTATCGGTACAGATAAGATTTCCGTACAACTACCTGGTGTCAATGATCCAGAACAAGCAGAACGGGTATTAGGCGGTACAGCGCAGTTAGAGTTCCGTGTCCAAAAACCGAATACAGAAACTCAACTTTTTGCTCTTCAGGTAACAAAAAATGACCTGAAAACCAAGCGCGAAGACTTGAAAAAGAGTAAAGATCAAGCAGCAATTGATCAAAATAAGCAAGAGTTTGATCAAAGTAATCAAGCAGTTGCGGAATTGTTTGAAAGTACCAATCCACCATTAACTGGTAAATATCTCCAGGATGCCTACGGTCAGCCCACTCAAGGCAATAACTGGGATGTGGCTATCCGTTTTGATCAAAAGGGTGGTGAACTCTTTGCTGGACTCACAAAAGACCTCGCTGGCACTGGTCGTGGGATCGGTATTTTCCTTGATAATGAACTGATCAGTTCACCTAGTGTAGGTGTAGAATTTGCTGCTACTGGGATTACTGGCGGTTCTGCGGTAATTACAGGTCGTTTTCAAGCCCAAGAAGCCAATGATTTAGGCGTACAATTACGCGGTGGTGCATTACCTGTTCCTGTGGAAATTGCGGAAAGAAGAACGGTAGGGGCTACTTTAGGAAAAGATAGTATTCAAAGAAGTATCTACGCTGGTATTGGTGGTCTGATTTTAGTATTAATATTTATGGTGTGGTACTATCGCCTACCGGGAATGATAGCCAATGTTTCACTAATAATTTACTCCATACTGACTTGGGCTACCTTTTGTTTACTGAGTGTCACCCTCACTTTACCAGGAATTGCGGGTTTTATTCTCAGTATCGGTATGGCAGTTGATGCTAACGTTTTGATTTTTGAACGCACCAGGGAAGAACTACAATCAGGTAAATCTTTGTATCGTTCTGTAGAATCCGGTTTTTACCGCGCCTTTTCTAGCATTTTAGATAGTAACGTTACTACCTGGATTGCTTGTGCTGCATTATTTTGGTTAGGTTCAGGACTAGTCAAAGGCTTTGCTCTGACCTTAGCTTTAGGCGTAGGGGTGAGTATGTTTACCGCAATTACTTGTAGTCGCACATTGATGTTTTTAGTTATTTCCATTCCCTCTTTGCGGAAAACAGAATTTTATGCTCCTAATGTGCCAGTAACAAATAAGACAGGAGTGGCACGATGAGATTAGATATTAACAAAGCCAGGGTTACTTGGTGGAGTATTTCCGCTGTGATTATCCTGGTGGGTATCATCTCTATGGTGATATCCACACTCAATCCCAGTATCAAAGCACCTCTGCGTCCCAGTTTGGACTTTATTGGGGGAACAAGGTTGCAATTTGTCCGGGACTGTGGCCAACCTGGTAACTGTGACCAGCCAATAGATATTAATCTGGTGCGAGAAGTCGCCAAATCCCAGGGACTTGGAGATAGTAGTATTCAATTAATATCAGAAAATGGCCAAGAAAATGGCATTACTATTCGCACAAAAAACCTGGAAACAGAACAGCGGACAAAGTTGCAAACTGCCTTAACTGAAAAAATCGGCGTTTTCGACCCGCAAAAAAACCAAATTGACTCCGTTGGTGCAACTTTAGGAAAGGAATTATTTACTTCGGGAATCTTAGCTTTAATAGTTTCCTTTGTCGGGATAACTGTTTATATGGCTTTCCGGTTTCAGTTGGACTATGCCTTATTAGCTATTGTGGCATTGTTTCACGATATTCTCGTCACAACTGGAGTTTTCTCAATTTTAGGCTTAGTTTTCGGTGTTGAGGTAGATAGTCTTTTCATTGTTGCTTTGTTAACTATCACAGGGTTTTCAGTCAATGATACTGTGGTAATTTATGACCGCATTCGGGAAACTATTAAACTTCATCCTGAACAACCAATTGCTGAGGTTGTTGATGATGCTGTTAACCAAACTTTATCTCGGTCAATCAACACGACTTTAACCACCTTACTGACATTAACTGCTATTTTCCTATTTGGTGGAGAAACGCTCCATTATTTCTCTCTAGCTTTAATTGTCGGCTTTATAATGGGGGCTTATTCTAGTATATTCATTGCCAGTACACTCTTAATCTGGTGGCGAGAACGCAGTCAAAATTACCAAGTTGAAACCCCTGTGACTTCTCCAGAAAGTTAAATTCAGTCATGGAAAATACCTCGTTCCTAGCCTCTGGCTGGGAATGCCTAATTTGAGGCTGGAGCCTCCTTGTCACTAGCGGCAGAGCCGCAATAATAAACATTCCCAGTCGGAGACTGGGAACGAGATTTTAGAGTTTTTTGTAGGTGCAAGCTATACTCTTCCTATGGATAAACCCGAAGAACCACAAATTGAGGTAGAAGAATTGGGAGTAGATTCTGCTTTTACTCAACAAATCCAAAAGCTACATCAGCTTACAGTATACGGCAGATGGTTATTTGCCGGCTGTTTGTGGCTAATGATAGCCCCTGTTTGCCTGTGGGATTTACGGGTGGAAATTTCCTTGTTACAACAATATTTTACTTGGGTAGGATTACGGTATGCACTAATTTTTCATCCTCTATCTGCCCTGGGTTTAAGTTTTTGCATAAGTGTGACAACTTCTGTTTTAGTTTGGCAAAGTCGCAATATTCTGTGGGGATTACCATTGGCAGAACAGGAAAAATTAAAAAAGCAAGTTTATCGTATTCGTCAACAAGGATCTTCTCACCCTCTATGGAAGTGGGTTTGTCAATGAACAGGGAAGATTGACACTCTGCGGTCTAAAGACACGCAGATTCTTTAAGACTTGCTTAAAAAGGATAGTCAATTATCCTCCTAGACGCTCAAGGCAACTACCAGTACGACAGGTATTGCAATTGCGCTTACTTTTGATTTTTTTTTGCTG
>NZ_JAQMTJ010000061.1:0-20105 GCF_028330815.1 Dolichospermum lemmermannii CS-548 | reverse complement strand
CTGCTACTATCCCTAGATGGTCTATGTTCTCAATTTCTATTTCTTGAGATTTTAATTTCACAACAGTTTCCTCTAATACTTCTGTTGTCATCAATTATTTCTTATTTGGTTATCAATTCATTTTTTTCTTTTGTTACCAAGTTTCACTTTATCACACCACGTCCCTTTTAATGCTACTTAATCTCATTAAGCATCTTAATTTTTGAATTGACTTTAGTTATTATGTACTACTTTAAGGGCTTTTTTGATCTGTGACAGTTTGGGGTGCGGAATGTGGGATTAAAAGGTCTGCAAGTTGTAAGATTTCTACTTCGTGAGAATGCACAGTTTGAAGCCGTTCAATTATTTGGCGTGAAAAATCAAGGAGGTTATTAGAAAGTACATCATGTAATTTGGCAACTTTTTTTGCTCCTTGTGTATCTTTAATGTCCAAGTAAATTCTATAATTTGCTTGTGGACTGAGAATTGTCTTGAGCAAAGTAAAATACATTTTATAATACCAATCATCATGAGTCTGATTGTAAACCTCATGTTGTAGTTGGGATTTATCTGCTACAATAAGACCTCGAAAATGCAAATTTTCATTATCAAAGAAATAATCTATTAATTCGAGATAAAACGCTATTTTAGCGGGTGAAACCTTTATCCATTTAATTTCAAATTCTGGTTTTAGATCATGTTTTTTCTTAATTTCCCGGATATGAACTGAAATTTCTCGCGTTTTTTCTAAAGGACACCAAACGGCACCCAGCACCATTATTTGTTGATGATCATTTTCTAGATGGCAGCTTTCATCACAGTAAACGTTAAAAGTTTGGTTCATGTTTTAATTTTCACATTATTAATGCTCTGTAATTTAATAATATATCAACAGGTGCGTGTATCATTCAACAGAGAACTTCGATTAGACCTAAGAAAATGGAATTTGGGTATATTGGTTAATGATGGTGGAAACTCAATTACACGGTTCACGCTCTGCAATTGGGCAAAGATTAGTATATATCCAGTACATTACCTCTGCACCTTGGAATCGTAAAGAAATACAACGTCCACTACGATACAAAGGTGTAGGTACTGCATTATTGAGATATGCAAGACTCAGAAGTGTAGAATTAGGTTATGGTGGGAGAATTGGACTGCATTCACTTCCGACTGCGGAACGATTTTATGAAAACCAAAATATGCTCAATCTTGGTATTGATGAAGAATAAGTAGGTAAACAGAAAAAATTAAAGGTATATGACGAAATGTAAATTCAATGAATGCCTTGCAAATAGGTCGTTTCACGGTTTTCACAAAACTAAACACATATCGTTTTTATTATGTTTATCTACTTACGAGAATCTTACCTACTTTGAATATGGTATGTTACGACTACAATAATGATGAGCGAAATTATTATGAATAATAACCAAAATGTAGCTGAAGCTATTAATTTACTTTTTAACCCAACATCCCTTCAAGAAGCAATTCAAATTGAAGATGAAACCGACTGCGACGTAACAGCAGGATTAGATTGGGGTTTAGCAATTCCCGCTTTATTGCGAAATCCTGGAATGTTTGGAAGAATGACACAGTTGCGCGTATCACTCAACCGAGAACTGCGGTTACTCATAAAAGAATGGAATTTGGGTATAGGGGAAAAAACGGCTTTAGAAGTAGCACAAAAACGCTTGATTCAAAGACTACAATTACCCGAACCTATAGCTTTATCAGCACTGCAAGAAATTTTAAAGCAAGATGAATTATATAATGTTGAAGAATTTATATCTAATCGAGATTTATTAAAGTCGCTTTTAACTATTTTATTATTAGCTAGTGATTGGGAAGAAATAGCTCTAGCTGCTGCAAACTCAGTACGAGAACAGGTAATTTATCAACTAGGAATTAATCAGATTTCTGCATAAAAATGAATTTCTTCCTTTGCGTCTTTGCTCCTTTGCACCTTTGCGCGAAACAAAAACCGTAGTTCATTTATCTAAAAATAGCTATCAAAAGGTGCGTTTCTTAACGCACCCAAAAAAACATTAACTATCAGTTTTCATCTTCCAACCTGGTTTCACAACCTGACGACTGCGTGCAATTACCAAAGAATCATCAGGGACATCTTCCGTCACCGTTGAACCTGCGGCTATATAGACATCACTCCCCACAGTAATAGGTGCAACTAAAACACTATTAGAACCGGTTTTAGTGCGATCGCCTATAATTGTTCTATGCTTCTTCACACCGTCATAATTAGCAGTAATTGTTCCCGCACCTACATTGACCTGAGTTCCCGCCGTAGTATCACCTAAATATGAGAGATGTGATACATTAGTGCGATCGCCTAATTGGGTATTTTTCAACTCCACAAAATTACCAATTCGACAATTAGCACCCACCTTAGCATGACCACGTAAATGGGCATAGGGTCCAATTCGAGTTTGAGATTGAACAATACTATCTGTAACTACAGAATAGAGAACAGTGACATTTTCAGCTAATTCACTATTTTCAATTAAACTCCCCGGACCAATGCGACTACCAGCTTGAATTATCGTTTTTCCGCGCAAATGAGTTTGAGGTTCAATAATCACATCTGGTTGTAATTCTACAGTTTCATCAATAGTAATACTTGCAGGATCAATTAAGGTAACACCTGCTAACAACCATTTTTCCTTAATCCGTCTTTGCAAAATATCGTTAGCTGTTGCTAATTGCAATCTATCATTAATTCCCAAAATTTCTTGGCAATCTTTCACATCTACAGCCATTACCTTACCAACCTGAGTGACAGCATCAGTTAAGTAATATTCTTTTTGGGCATTATTTGCTTCTAATTGAGGTAAAAACTTTGCTAAATCTGGCCAACGGAAACAGTAAATACCAGCATTCACGCGGTCATTTTCTCTTTGGGTAAGAGTGCAATCTTTGTCCTCAACTATTTTTTGGACAATACATTCACTGTTACGAAAAACCCGTCCGTAACCTTGAGGATTTGACAATTGTGCGGTGAGAATAGTACAAGAATTTTGATTTTCTTCGTGAGTTTGTAAGAGGTTGTTTAAAGTTTCCGTCCGTAATAAAGGGACATCACCATTTAAAATCAATAAATCCCCAGTGTAACCTTCTAAATGGGGAAGCAATTGTTGGATAGCATGACCTGTGCCTAATTGTACAGTCTGTTCCACAAACTCCACACCATGAATTGCATTCATAGCCGTTTTTACTTCTTGGGACTGATAGCCAACAATTACTAATCTGCGTGAAGGTAAAAGGGGTTCAGCACTTTCAATAACGCGTTCGACTAAAGATCTACCACCTAAAGAATGTAAAACTTTAGGCAGATTTGATTTCATTCTTGTGCCTTTTCCTGCCGCGAGAATTGCTACAACAACCATAGTTATATATCAGTAAATTTGCGATAAATGCTGTTTTGATTTGCTCCCTTCCAGGTCAAATCATATCAGTTAATCATCTGTAGTGGGAGTCTTCTGGAGATTTTAGATGAAAAAGAACCCATCCCACTGTTAGCGGGATAGTCTCAATTAATGAGAATACCTTAACAAGTAAGCGATGTATCCAAATTTCGATATTTCTTTTTCGGCACAAACTCGATATACTGACTTCAATCGGCATAAATTAAATATATGAACGTTGAAGAAGCATTACAAATTTTAGATACAGTTGTCTTTAATAAAGTTAACAGACACTTGAAAGATGTGGAGATAATTATCCTGAAAGGATCTTGGCAAGGTCTAAATTATGATGAAATTGCCAATAATGAAGGTTATACAGCCAAATATCTCCGCCAAGATGTAGGTTTCAAATTGTGGAAATTACTTTCAGAAGCATTAGGAGAAGAAGTTAATAAAACTAATTTTCGTGCAGCAGTTGAACGTTCGCATCTTAACAATAACAACATTCTACAAACAGAATTACATCAAAATATTTCTAATCCCATCAAAAATGAATTTTTACCAGAATACCCAAAAGGTTCAGTTCCTCTAAATTCTGTATTTTATATTCAACGAAATCTAATAGAAGAACGTTGTTATGATACAATTCTCCAGGCTGGTTCTCTAATTCGGATTAAAGCTCCAAATCAAATGGGTAAAACCTCCCTACTTGATAGAATTATCGCTCACTCAAATCAGCAAGGTTATCACACAGTAAGATTAAATTTTTTACAAGCAGAAACAACCGTTTTTAATGATTTAGATAAATTTTTACGCTGGTTCTGTGCTTATGTTAGTCACAAATTAAAATTACCTTCTTTATTAAATGAATCTTGGGATGAATATAGAGGTAGCATTATTAATTGTACCACATATTTTGAAGATCATATTTTAGACAACATCAATAATAATTTAGTTTTGGCATTAGATGAAGTAGATAAAGTATTTCAATATCCCGAAATTTCCCAAGGTTTTTTTGCCATGTTACGTAGTTGGCATGAAGAAGCTAAAACTGTAGATATTTGGGAAAAATTACGATTAGCTGTAGTCCATTCTACCGAAAATTATGGGTCATTAGATATCAATCAATCCCCCTTTAATGTTGGCTTAGTAGTGGAATTAACAGAATTTACGCAAGAACAAATAAAAGTTTTAGCCCACAATCATCAACTTGATTATAATCAAAATCAATTACAGCAATTAATGTCTCTAGTTGGGGGACATCCATATTTAATTAGATTGGCACTTTATCATCTAGCACTTGGGGATATAACTTTAGAAAATTTATTGCAAAATGCGCCAACAAATGCCGGAATTTACGAAGAACATTTGCGGCGATTTTTGCATACTTTTAAAATTAATCCTCATCTAACTCAGGCATTCCTAGAAGTAGTTACGGCTCAAAAACCTGTAAGCGTAGAAACAATTTCAGCATATCAACTTTACAGCATAGGATTAGTAAAGAGAATAGGAGATAAATTAACACCAAGTTGTCAGTTATATCAACAATATTTTCGAGAACATTTGCAGAATTAAAATCAATATTTGTATTCGTGAAATTTTTTCCTAACGTCTTCTATTTGCACAAGATAAAGGATAACGTTTGCCTCTCCAGGTAGTCCAACCGATAGCCCGACCTGATTTAACATTGTATCTCAAAAACCAGTTATCTTGTTCTTGACCTAAATAACGAATTGAGAGAGATGTTGAATTTGCAGAATGTTTTGCTAGTGACACCCATGCACTACCATTATCACTGAACTGTCCTACAACCTTAACACCTGATGTAGTCCTACAGACATCACCATCACACTGAGTTTGCGGGTCATCAACTACAAGCCACTGCATTTTGGCATTACGACCGTCAATATTACAATCCCATGAGCCAAAATACCACTGAGTGACCACCTGTGAGGCATTAGTTGTACCAAGATTAAATAATAATCCACAGGGAATCAGCATTAAACCTAACAAACACTTTTGGAGTAACTTCATAATTTTGATTGGGGAAGTAAATTGATAAAACCTAATGAAAATTCCTATTGACTAGGACAGTCTGGACTTGGACCCTTTAAAGAAAAACCATCAACTTGCACCCAACTATCTTGTCCTAAAGCCCACAAACCTGTAAAGATGTTATAAGTTGAGGCATTACCAGTTCTAAATTGTAGTGTTAATTTTGTATACTCTGATAAATTAGCAAATTTGAGTTCAGACCAAACTTTTTGTTGACTATCACGCACTCCGAAATATCCATCCGTAACATTGCCTGATGTTCTCACATAAGCTTCCAAAATATAGTTAGAATTTGGTTTGAGACGTACTTGTTGACGAATACCATTCCAACCGGAAACATTCCGCATCCAGGCATTATTTTCACCCTTAAAACTAAATCCTTTCTTAATATCAAAACCTGCACGTCCTTCAGTTTGCCAATAAGAAGATGGCTGTTGCTCAAAATCAAGATTGCTATAAGGTGCTGCACAGGAAGCTTGTGCTTGGTTGATACCAATGTTGGTGAAAAATATTGAACTAACAGCCACAGTGAAAATGTTAGTTAATAAGCCTTTGGTAAGTAAGTTGTGAGTTTGACGTAATTTAATTAATGACATGAAATATCTCCAATATTTTGTAGCAGTGAATATTTTATGAAGGTCAACTCTATTCATTAGATATTAGGAAAAAAAGTAGTTTTGATTGACGAACAAGATTACCCTACCGATAGAGAGGATTGAAAATCCTAAATGACGCATCCTGTGCAAATAAATCGCTACCATCTGAGCGTTCTACCCACAACTCAAAATTCTTGTGTCGGATGTAGTGTCCAGGAAAGTTGAGAGATTCAAATGTCCAACGTTGATCATCACCAAAGACTCCACCTTTAATGCAAAAAGTAGCATCTTCCCTAAAAAGCTGCTGATTGATCATCCTTGACAACTGGAGTCGAAAATTTTCGTGTCTCAAGAAGTGACCTGGAAAGTTTACAGATTCAAATGAAGAGCATTTGCTATTTGCTAATCCCCGAACAATTTTGAAACTTGCGTCTTTTCTTCCGAGTTCGTTATTAATTGGCTCTATGTAGCCCAATAAATTTCGGTGGCGAATATAGCGATCAGGAAAGTTATACGAACGAAAGGACTGAACTTGACCGTACAAACTTTTATATTGGGCATAAACGGAAGATGATGATGTTAGCACAATCCCACAGACTGACAAACTTAAAGTTGAAATACTCAAGAATCTTTTTAGCAGGTTAAATTTCATGATTGCTCCAATTTTCTATTGATTTGAATTATGCTTTGAAGTTTGATATTGGCGATCGCCTTCAGGAGTACGCCGTAGGTATTATGGTGCGCGGAAAATCTCTCCACCGGTGCTAACGACCCAAGGACTACCGCTAGAGTCAACAGCTATCTCTACAGCCGCACCGGGAACTAAATCCCAAGCAGAACCGTTCCAGGAGAAGATTTGATAACCACCACTGCCACCTTTGGCACAACCTAATACCCAAGGACCAGCACCACCAACAGCGATTTTTTTGGCACAACCAGCAACTCGTTGCCATGAATCACCACTTCTTTGGAAAATCTCTCCACCGGTGCTAACAACCCAAGGACTACCGCTAGAGTCAACAGCTATCTCTACAGCCGCACCGGGAACTAAATCCCAAGCAGAACCATTCCAGGAGAAGATTTGATAACCACCACTGCCACCTTTGGCACAACCTAATACCCAAGCACCAGCACCACCAAGGGCGATTTTCTTTGCACAACCGGGAACTCGTTGCCATGTTTGTGCTACAGCAGGCAGAGAAAAAGCAAGATTTGTAAATACTGACAGGGCTGCAAGTGTTGATAATCCCAAACCGAGTTTTTTAACTTTCATAAAATTTCCTTTGTATTTCTATTTGTGAATGTGAGAGCAAACCGTTCGTTACCTAAGATTCTCAAAGGGATATCTGGGAACAGACCTTAGCTGCTCCCAGACATCTCATCTCAGACTACGAAAATGTCTTTGACAGACTACTAGGTGTTGAATAAACACCATTATTGGCATTGACTTGCAGGAAAAACATATCCTTCAACTCTGGCAAAAATGTATCCTGCTTCTTTAGCACTTGCAGCACCTTCGCTAGTTGCAGTTGTGAAATTATCCCCTCTTTGGGCGCTCCAATATAAATTGAGAGGTACTGTTCCTGGCTTTTGCTTACGAAAAATATATCCTTCAACTCGCGCATAACTGTAGCCAGCCTCTACAGCACTTCTAGCACCTACATCAGTTGCAGTATTGAAATTATCCTCTCTTTGGGCGCTCCAATATAGATTAAGAGGTACTGTTCCTGGCTTTTGCTTACGAAAAACACAGGCTTCAGTTCGTGCATAACTGTAGCCAGCTTCTTCTGCACTACGTTTACCATCTGGAGTGGCAGTTACAAAGTTGTCTTCTCTCTGAGGACTCCAGTATAGTTCTAGTGGAACTAAATTTTGATACTCCTGTGCTTTCACTAGGTTAGTGAAGCTAGTAAGTGAAGTAATAACTGCTATTGCTGCGATACTTGCATGATATAAGTTAAATTTCATGATTGCTCCTATTTTCTAATTGTGAGTTTGATGCCAAACTGCTTGTTAACTACCATTGTGTTCGTTAATTTAATTGCTGTCTATACCTAAAAAATCTGTGGTTTAAACTGATGATTTTTGAGAAAATCAGTAAATGTCATAAAAAATCAGGTAAATTCTCAAATAGATGTTTTTTATAAATAAATCCTCTAAGGTATAGTTATTCAATTTAATCAAATTACTTGGCTTTTATGTTTGATTTGAAAAATAATTTCTTCAACTTCAACCCTTAAATAGTATGACAAATTTTAATTACTATAAACTCGGAGGCAGTCTAGAATATCAGCACCCAACTTATGTAGTTAGACAAGCTGATTCTGACCTCTATGAAGGCTTAAAAAACGGAGACTTGTGTTATGTTTTAAACTCGCGGCAGATGGGTAAGTCGAGTTTGCGCGTACATACTATGAAACAGCTTAAAGAAGAAGGAATAAAATGTGCATCAGTTGATTTAACCAGAATTGGTAGTCATGTTACACCTTCCGAATGGTATGGAGGATTTGTTTCTGAGTTGTTGCGGGGTTTTGGTTTATCCAAAAAAGTGAATTTTGGGACTTGGTGGAGAGAACGGGAATTTTTACCACCTAAACAACGATTAAGTGAATTAATTGATGATGTACTATTAACAGAATTTCCTGGGAAAATTATTATTTTCATTGATGAAGTTGACAGTATTTTAAGAATAAATTTTAAAGATGATTTTTTTGCCTTTATTCGTGCTTGTTATAATCAACGGGCAGATAATCCCGAATATCAACGGCTCACCTTTTGTTTATTAGGAGTAGCAACTCCCTCTAATTTAATTGCTGATAAAAATCGCACACCTTTTAATATTGGTAGAGCTATCGAATTAAATGGATTTCAATTAAATGAAGTAGAATCTTTAATGCAAGGTTTAGAGGATATAGTTCCTAAACCACAGGCAATATTAGCAGAGGTGTTAAAGTGGACTGGAGGACAACCATTTTTAACCCAAAAACTTTGTCAATTAATTTGTATTTCTAATAACTTATTTCCAGAGTTTCAGGAAAAAGAATATGTAGAAAAATTAGTCCAAACACAAATTATCGAAAATTGGGAAGCACAAGATGAACCAGAACATTTAAAAACTATCAGAGATCGAATTTTACAAAGTTCAGAAAATCAAACTGGACGATTATTAGGACTATATCAGCAAATATTAAATAATGGAGAAATAATTGCCGATGATAGTCCCGAACAAACTCAATTACGATTAACAGGATTAATTGTTAAACAACAGGGAAAACTAAGAATTTATAATTGTATTTATGCAGAAATTTTTAATCAAAAATGGCTCGATAAAGTATTAGCAAATATTCGACCTTACTCTCAAAATTTAAATATTTGGCTAAGTTCCAATTTAAAAGATGAGTCGCGTTTATTACGTGGTCAAAGTTTGCAAGATGCTCGTAATTGGGCAGCAGATAAAGGTTTAAGCGATTTAGATCGTAAATTTTTAGATGCTAGTCAGGAATTAGAAAAGCGAGATATTCAGAAAAAATTGCAGATAGAAGCAGAAGCATCTGGGATTTTAGCAACAGCAAATGATGTTTTATTGGTAGCTAATCAAAAAGCTAAAAAACGGATTCAGACAGGAGGAGGAATATTAGCAATTACCATAGTTACAGCGGTAGTTACTGGAATATTAGCAAATACAATGATTAAGGATATACAAATAGAAAAAATCAAATCTTTGAGTATATCTTCCTATGCTTTATTAAACTCAAATAGAGAACTTGATGCTTTGATTGCAGCCATAAAAGCAGCTAGGCAATTAAAATTAGTAACTTGGGCAGATACTAACACTAAAGAATCGGTAAAATTAGCATTACAAAGAGCAGTTTATCAAGTCAGAGAACAAAATCATTTAGAAGGACATAATGATGCTGTCAGAAGTGTAACTTTTAGCCCAAATGGAAAAATAATTGCTACCGCTAGTGAAGATAATACAGTTAGAGTATGGAATATAAATGGCAAAGAAATCAGGAGATTTATTGGTAATAATCAAATTTTTAGAAATGTTAAATTTAGTCCAGATAATAAAATTATTGCCGCTATAAGTGCAGATAATACTATCAAAACATGGAAAATAAATGGAGAAGAATTAATCACTTTAAAAGGGCAAGATAACCAAGATAATTTCATGAATAGTCTTTGTTTTATTCCTGATAGTAAAATTATTGCTGCTCCTAATCAAGATAATACCATTCAACTTTGGAGTATTGATGGACAAAAAATTAAAACTCTCAAAGGTCATAAATTTCCTATTTGGAGCATCAGTTGTAGTCCTGATGGCAAAAACATCATTACGGCTGATTTAGGGGGATTTATAATTATTTGGAGTGCAAATGGAGAAAAAATTAAAACCTGGAAAGCAGGTAATCAATCTATTTTTGATGTTAGTTTTAGTCCTGACGGAAAAACCATAGTTACTGCGGGAGGAGACACTACTATTAAACTTTGGAATTTAGATGGAAAAGAACTCAAAACTATTGGCAAACATGATAATTATGTTACTAGTGTTAGCTTTAGCTCCGATGGTCAGACGATCATTTCTGGTAGTGCTGACAACACAGTTAAATTGTGGAGTATTGAAGGTAAAGAATTGAAAACTCTCAAAGGGCATAATAATTCTGTTTTTAGTGTGAGTTTTAATCCCGATCATAAAATTATTGCCTCTGCGAGCGCTGACAATACAGTTAAACTTTGGAATCTTGATCAAGAACCCAAAACTTTCATTGGACATACTGACTCTCTTTGGGCTGTTAATTTTAGTCCTAATGGTAAAATCATTGCTTCAGCAGGAGATGATAAAACTATTCAACTTTGGAGTATTGATGGTCAAAAAATTAAATCTATTAGTCCTAACAGTAATCTTGATTGGAATCGGATTTGGAACATTACCTTTAGCCCCGATGGTAATACAATTGCTACTGTAGGTTTTGATCAAATGGTTAAGATTTGGAGTCTTGATGGTCAAAATATTAAAACTTTTCAAGGACATAGTGATCAAGTTATTGATGTCAGCTTTAGTCCTAATGGTAAAATTCTGGCAACTGCTAGTTATGATGGTACAGTCAAACTATGGAATATAAATAATCAAGAATTGAGAACTTTGATAGGAAATGGTGGTAAGGTTCGCAGTGTTAATTTTAGTCCTAATGGTATGATGATTGTTTCTGGTCATCATGACAGTACAATAAAACTTTGGAATTTAGAGGGAAAAAATCTGAAAACTTTCAAAGGGCATAATAGTTATATCACTAATGTTCGTTTCAGTCCTGATGGTAAAATAATTGCCTCTAGTAGTCAGGATAAAACGATTAAACTCTGGAGTTTAGAAGGTCAGGAAATCAAAACTTTTAAAGGTCATACTGCGGGAGTTATTAAATTTAGCTTTAGTCCTGACAGTAAAATTCTAGCTTCTGGTAGTTCTGATGGCACAATCCGACTTTGGAATGTGGAAAATGGTCAGGAAATCAAAACTATTGAAGGACATGGTTATGCTTTTTTGAATGTTAGCTTCAGTCCTGATGGCAAAAAAATTGCTGCGGTAAGTGATGATGGACTTGTGGAAATCTGGAATGCCGAAACTCTCGATTTTGATCATCTAATTGATCGAGGTTGTAACTGGTTAGATAATTATCTCAAAAACAATTCCCAGGTGAGCAACACTGATAAAAATATTTGCAATTAAAAACAAGGATTTATTTATGAATCGTCGTCAATTTTTAACTTGGTTTGGAGTTAGCTTTGCTGCTAATTTATTGTTTTCTTATGAAGCTGTTGCTAAGTTGGTTAATTTCAAAAAAAAACGTCAAAAAATTAATCGCAGCACTCCTCAAAGAACTACTTTTTATATTCAGGGTAGAAACCTATATGATCAGCTTGGCAACAAAGTCATTCTGCGCGGAGTTAACAAAATGTCGGTATGGGATGGAGAAGATCCCACTGGCAGTATTTCCTTCCCAGAAATTCGCAAAACGGGGGCAAATACAGTCAGAATTGTTTGGGCTATCACAACTCAACAAGGGACAACAGATATTAATGTCCTGGATCAACTGATTAACAATGCCATAAATAATCAACTTATTCCCATGATTGAGTTACATGATGCCACAGGAGAATGGAATCGTCTTCAGACATTAGTTGATTACTGGGTTCAGCCTAATGTTGTCAATTTAATCCAGAAATATCAACAATATCTATTAGTTAATATTGCCAATGAAGCTGGAAATGATCAGGTAAATGAAGCTCAATTTATTGATGGTTATACAGCAGCTATTCAATCTATGCGAGCCGCAGGAATTCGTACTCCTTTAGTAATAGATGCTCCCGACTGGGGTAAAAATCTCGGAATTCTCGATGCTACTGCATCTACTCTACTCAAAACTGACCCAGATAACAATTTGCTGTTTTCAGTTCATCTTTATTGGGGTATATCTAATGGTGCTGATGCTAACTTTGTGCGATCGCAGTTGCAAAAGTCAGTTAATCTAGGTTATCCCCTCATTGTCGGCGAGTTCTCCAAATTTGGAGCTTATGCTGGTGAAAATAAAAGTGGATGTAGTTCAGATGGAGAAATTGACTACAAAACCATCTTAGAAGAATGTCACAAACACGAAATTGGCTGGTACGCCTGGGAATGGGGGCCTGGCAACGGTTATAATGATCCTCTTTGTGCTACTATGGACATGACTCCTGATCGTTTGTTCCAGAATCTCAAGCCAGGATGGGCAACTGAAGTAGCAATTTCCAGCCCTTATAGTATCAAAAATACCTCTGTTACACCTGCAATGATGACTTCCAGGATTTAGGCCGATTCCCAGCAGAGTGTCTTCAATCCCTATCTTCGCCATCTTTTGCGCCATTGTGAACTTGATTCCAAAGTAGAGACTTGAATTTCTTCTTGTCGTCTTTTGAGTATCATTTCAGCAGTATCACTTAAACTAGGATCTCGATAAGGAATAGCAGCACGAGTTCGTAAATGTTCTGCTTCAGCTTGGGAAAGAGGCGGTAAAGAGGATATAGTTGATTCCTCACCATGTTTGGGATGTCCAGCAATAGTCCCTGGAGTCCGTCTTCCTATCGGTGGAGTAGAACTGACAACCAAACCCGCAGCTAACAATGCAGTCCTTACAGCCGCAGCACAGGAATAAGTAGCCAGCAACCCATTTGGGTGTAAACACTTTGATACTTTTTGGATAAATTCCACTGTCCATAATTGTGGACATTGCGGAGGTGAAAAGGGATCAAGAAAAATTGCATCTGCTTGAAAGCCCGATTCATGTACTTGGAGAATTAAGTTTCTAGCATCACCAATTAGTAAAGTAGCTTGCAAATAATCTATGTGGATTTGATGTGCAAACGCTATTTGAGTTAAAATTTTTATATATTTGTCGTCCCAACCATTGAATAACTGATGGTTAATTGCCGCCTGGGGGACAATGGGATTTAGTTCTAAGCCAATCACTTCCACACGGCAACGAGGATTTACTTGCCAAATTGTCTGTAAAGCTGCTGCTGTATTGTATCCTAGACCATAACAAACATCTAGCAGCCGCACAAATCCCGTTTCGGCTAATATTGGTAATCGAGTCGGAACAGCAAACTTCAAGAAACTCTCTTGTTTTGCTCCATAGTGACTATGAAAGGCTTCATTAAACTCTGTGGAAAAAAAGGTAAAAGAACCATCTTGCGTTTGTTGGGGTGTAAACATTTTAGGAGTTTAGGAGTTCAGGAGTTCAGGAGTTCAGGAGTTCAGGAGTTCAGGAGTTCAGGAGTTCAGGAGTTCAGGAGGAAGAAGAAAGAAGAATAGTTTTCACCAATTACCAATTACCAATTACCAATTACCAATTACCAATTACCAATCACCAATTACCAATTACCAATTACCAATTACCAATTACCAATTACCCATGAATAATCAATTTATTGTTTCTCCACAATGGCTGTTGGAAAATCTCAATAATTCTCAAGTTGTGATTGTTGATTGTCGGTTTTCTTTAGCTGATGCCGAATTAGGAAAAAAACAGTATCAAGCTAATCATATCCCAGGCTCTTATTATTTAGACTTAAATCAAGATTTATCTAGTCCTGTACAAGAACATGGGGGCAGGCATCCTTTACCAAATACCACAGAGTTAGCCGAAAAATTATCAGCAATTGGGGTAAATTCTCAAAAAACTTTAGTAGTAGCTTATGATGATTCTCGCTTGGCTTTTGCATCTCGTTTATGGTGGTTATTGCGGTATTTAGGACATGAACAAGTAGCTGTTTTAGATGGTGGCTTTGACCGTTGGCAAAAAGCAGGTTATACTGTTACAGATATAATTCCTACTGCTGCAAGAGGAATATTTATTCCCCAAATCCAAAAGGATAAAGTTGTAGATTTTACTTATGTAAAAAATCACAAAGATAGTCTAGATGTAGTTTTAGTAGACTCCAGAGAAGGAGAACGCTATCGTGGAGAAAAAGAACCAATTGATAAAATTGCTGGACATATTCCCGGTGCTGTTAATTATCCTTGGCAAGAAATAACTGATACTTTTGGTTGCCTACTTCCTCCGTCAGGACAATCTCAACACTGGCAAAATATAGATACAAATAAAGAAATTTTAGTTTATTGTGGTTCTGGTGTGACGGCTTGTGTAAATTTACTTTCTTTAGCTATAGCTGGAATTCCCACCGCTAAACTTTACGCTGGTAGTTGGAGTGATTGGATTAGTTATTAGTCAGTTGTCAGTTGTCAGTTGTTAGTAGGGGCGAAGCATTTGGAAGATAAATTATCGGTCATTGCCAAAAATAGTTCTCCAAATGCTTCGCCCGTACAGTTGTTAGTTATCAGTTGTTAGTTACGTTAGATTAAATCTAGGCAACTTGACTATATATAGTTGAATAGCCTATTTTTAGTGAAAAAAGTAGAAATTTATGACTTTTGATTACGACCTGTTTGTGATTGGTGCTGGTTCTGGGGGTTTGGCTGCTTCTAAACGGGCGGCTAGTTATGGTGCAAAAGTGGCGATCGCCGAATATGATTTAGTTGGTGGTACTTGCGTAATTCGCGGTTGTGTCCCCAAAAAACTCATGGTTTATGGTTCTCACTTTCGGGCTCAATTCCAAGAAGCCGCAGGTTATGGTTGGACAGTGGGAGACGTAAAATTTGACTGGGAACATTTTATTACATCCATAGATAACGAAGTTAACAGACTTTCCAAACTTCACATCAGCTTTTTAGAAAAAGCCGGAGTAGAACTAATTTCCGGTCGTGCTAGTTTTGTAGACCCCCACACAGTCGAAGTGAATGGTAAACAATATACAGCCGCGAAAATTTTAATTGCTGTCGGTGGTCGTCCCATTAAACCAGAGATTCCGGGTATAGAACACGGTATTACCTCCAATGAAATCTTTCACCTGAAAACCCAACCCAAACATATCGCTATCATTGGTTCTGGTTATATTGGTAGTGAATTTGCTTGTATCATGGGCGGTTTAGGTTCAGAAGTCACGCAAATTATCCGCAAAGAGCAAATTTTGAACGGTTTTGACCAAGATATCCGCACCAGTATCCAAGAAGGAATGACGAATCATGGTATTCGTATTATCCAAAATACTGAAGTGACAGCAATAGAAAAAGTAGACGCAGGACTGAAATTAACCTTATCGGGAGAAAACCAAGAACCAATCATTGCTGATGTATTTTTAGTAGCCACCGGTCGCAGTCCCAACATAGAGGGGTTAGGCTTAGAAAATGCCCAACTTGACTGTGTTCCCAGTTCTGAAGAAGAACCAGGATACAGCACCTCAAATGCAATTTCCGTCAATGAATATAGTCAAACTTGCCAACCCCATATTTATGCTGTTGGTGATGTCACAGACCGCTTAAATTTAACACCCGTGGCTATTGGTGAAGGACGTGCTTTTGCTGACAGCGAATTTGGCAACAATCGCCGCGAATTCAGTCACAAAACCGTAGCTACTGCCGTATTTACTACCCCAGAAGCGGCTACAGTGGGTTTGACAGAAGCCCAAGCTAGGGACAAATTCGGTGATGATAATATCAAAATTTATCGAACTAGCTTCCGCCCCATGTACTACACTTTACCGGGTAAGCAAGAAAAAACCATGATGAAGTTGATAGTAGATACTAACACTGATAAGATTTTAGGCGCTCACATGGTGGGAGATAGTGCCGCAGAAATTATTCAAGGTGTCGCTATTGCGGTGAAAATGGGGGCAACTAAAGCTGATTTTGATGCCACTGTAGGTATTCATCCCTCAGCAGCAGAGGAATTTGTCACCATGCGATAATTGTATTTGGTAGGGGTTTAGCAGTGCTAAACCCCTAAAATTGTGATAGGTTTAGTTTGCATATATTTCATCAAAGTGAATGATCAAGTTTATAGACTTATTTAGTGGTACAGGTGGATTTAGATTAGCAATTGAAAGGATTTGTCATAATTATAAAATTCCATGCCAATGCGTTTTTTCTAGTGACATTGATATAAATGCCCAAAAAATATATTTAGAAAATTTTGGAGAAACACCCATAGGAGATATTACAAAAATTAATGAAAATGATATTCCTGACCATGATATATTATTAGGTGGTTTTCCTTGTCAACCTTTTAGCATTTGTGGAGAACTGAAAGGATTTGAAGATACTAGAGGAACATTATTTTTTGATATTGCCAGAATTATTAAAAATAAACAACCTTCAGCTTTTATATTAGAAAATGTCAAACAACTAAAAGGACATCAACAAGGGCAAACATTACAAATAATTATTAATACATTAAAAGGTTTAGGATATTATACAGATTATCAAATTCTTAATGCTCTTAATTTTGGTTTACCACAAAAACGAGAAAGGATTTTGATAGTCGGATTAAAAAATCAAACTCATCATCATAATTTTAATTGGCCATTAATCAAAATGCCTATGCAGCCTTTATCAGAAATATTAGAAAAATCTGTTTCTGACTTTTATTACGCTTCGGACAAAATTAGACAAAATCGTTTAGAAAAAGTCAAGCTTAATCAAAAATATGATCAACCAACAATATGGCATGAAAATAAATCTGGTAATATCAGTGTATATCCTTATTCCTGTGCATTGAGAGCAGGAGCATCTTATAATTATTTATTAGTCAATGGAGAAAGAAGATTAACAGAAAGAGAAATGTTAAGATTGCAAGGTTTTCCAGAATCTTATAAAATAGTAGGAAGTTATCAAACCATGCGAAAATTAACTGGTAATGCCATCGCTATTCCTTGTGTTGCTACTGTGATTGATTCTGTAATTAATGCAATATTAGTAAATCTGAATGTTAAAAAAATTTCTCGTTCCTCGTTCCCATACTCTGTATGGGAATGAATTATAGAAGGCTCTGCCTTCATTTTCTCGTTCCCATACTCTGTATGGGAATGAATTATATTTCTCGTTTTCTCGTTCCCATACTCTGTATGGGAATGAATTATAGAAGGCTCTGCCTTCATTTTCCATAACAGTAGAGGCAGAGCCTCTGTGATAGTATTCCCAGTCAGAGACTGGGAACAAGGTATATAATCACCAATCACCAATCACCAATCACCAATCACCAATAACAAATGCTTAAATTTATCCGTTCCGATTTATCCAAACTTAACGCTTATAAAGCTCATCCTGGTAGTGATAATGCCGAACCAGTCGCTATTCAATTTGACCGATTAGATACTAATGAAAGTCCCTTAGATTTACCACCAGAAATCAAAGAAAAATTAGCTTGGACTTATCAAAAACTTATTGAAACTAATCGTTATCCTGATGGTGGCCATGAAACTTTAAAAAATGCCATTTCCCAATATGTCAACGAATCGGCAAATCTGGCAAATTCAACTTTCACCGCTGATAATATTTCCGTTGGTAATGGTTCAGATGAATTAATTAGATCCCTATTAATTGCCACCTGTTTAGGAGGAGAAGGTGCTATATTAGTTGCCAATCCTACCTTTTCCATGTATGGAATTTTGGCGCAGACTTTGGGCATTCCTGTGGTTACAGTCGGGAGAAATCAAAGCAATTTTGAAACTGATTTAGAAGCAGCTAAATCTGCCATTGCCCAAACACAAAATCCCCCTATTCGCGTCGTTTTTGTCGTTCACCCCAATTCCCCCACAGCTAATTGTTTAACAACAGCAGAACTAGAATGGTTAAAAAGTTTACCAGAAGAAATTTTAGTAGTTATTGATGAAGCTTACTTTGAATTTAGTCAAACTACTTTAGCTGCGGAATTATTACAACATCCTAATTGGATAATATTACGGACTTTTTCCAAAGCCTTTCGTCTTGCCGCCATGCGTGTAGGTTATTGTATCGCACATCCAGAGGCGATCGCTATTTTAGAAAAAGTCCGTCTTCCTTACAATCTTCCCAGCTTTTCCATCGCTGCTGCCCTCATAGCTTTAGAAAATCGGCAACTTTTACTAGAGTCAATTCCCCAAACCCTGAGTGAAAGAACCAAAATGATCACAGCTTTATCAACACACCCGAATCTAGAAATTACACCCAGCACCACCAACTTTATTTACTTGCGTGTTAAAACTGATGATGCTCACTCACTAATTACAATTTTAACAAATCTCAACCAAAAACTCAGAAGTCAGGGGACTCTGATTAGACTTCTACCCAATGGCTTACGAATCACTATCGGCACACCAGCAGAAAACACGCGCACAATAGAGCGAATACAAATCGCTTTACATGAATAGGGAATAATTATTATCCATTAATTATCAAGATCAATACCTATACTGCGGACTATTGTTGCAGTTTGTATTAACACACCAACCAACATAGCAAAAGCTTCATCTGGGATATTAGCAACTATTTCTGCGGGGAAAAAAAATTCAAACTGATCAATACAAAAACTGACTCAGTGACTCCTGCTATATTCGTTTATGTAGTAATATCTGACGTGAGCGACTGAGAAAAAGTGTATTCCAAGGGGATTCAACTTTATATACCCGATATGCCAACTTAAAATAAAGCTGACGGGCTTGATGATTGTTTTCCAAAACATGGAGATACAAGTCTTGAAATCCCCATTCTTGGGAGATTTGCTCACAGCGAATCAGTAAACTAGCACCTACACCCAATCTGCGGTAACTGGGGTGAACAGCTAAATTAGATAGATAAGGGAAACCTGGATTTATACTAGTCCAAGCATCAGTAATCCTGACACCCATTTCTATAGTTCCCATAATTTTCTGATCTTCACTGGCAGCATCAACAGCAACCAAACAAATATGATGGCTTGTGGGAGACTGAAGACGATGCCTTAGATCTTCATAAATACCCATACGAAACAAAGCGAAAGTCCAACCCCATAAACCCTGCTGAGAGTGAAAGCTTTCCGCCACAATTTGAGCAATATTCATGAGATCATCAGGTGTAGCTACACGAATTTGGAGTTGTCCAACAGGTAGAGTAGCGGTTTCTGATCTGGCTTGGGGTTGGGTAGGGTTAAAAAACCAGGATTTCAAAGCTAGTTGGGGATTAATTTGATTAATAGCAGGGGACAGAAAGATTGAAAGTGTTTTGGGGACTCACTTTTTTGATGACTGTCCGTTCTCACCTACCTGGCAACAGCTATAACAGGATATTTTCCTAGTACCTTTGCCAATTATAACTAAATGGTATCTTAAAGAAAACAATTAGTTAATCATTATGTAGTTAGAGTAACTTATCATCAAGGTGGTAAAACCGATCTAACCGAAATATCTGAGCGGATTCGAGCTAAAAAATTTCCCTACTTGGGAACTAAAGAAGCTGGTGGGATAGGTACTGAGTAATGGATAATAGAATCATAACCTAGAATAATACTCAATCCTGGGGGACATTTTACCTAAGAGGATGTTTGAAAAGTGGTATTCCGTAATTTTCATCACATTGCTACCCCCCTTTCCCCTTGTAAAGGGGGGAAACAATAAAAATCCAGTTCCCTCCCCTTTACAAGGGGAGGGTTAGGGTGGGGTAAAAAATATT
>NZ_JAQMTJ010000060.1:0-6085 GCF_028330815.1 Dolichospermum lemmermannii CS-548 | reverse complement strand
TCGGTCATTGCCAAAAATAGTTCTCCAAATGCTTCGCCCGTACAGTTGTCAGTTGTTAGTAGGGGCGAAGCATTTGGAAGATAAATTATCGGTCATTGCCAAAAATAGTTCTCCAAATGCTTCGCCCGTACAGTTGTCAGTTGTCAGTTGTTAGTTGTCAGTTGTTAGTTGTTAGTGGTTAGTTGTCAGTTGTTAGTTGTCAGTTGTAATAATTTTTGCCTCTTGCCTCTTGCCTCTTGCCTCTTGCCTCTTGCCTTTATATATGAGCAATAGTGACACCACTACCACCATCGGCTTGTGCTGCTGGTTCGTAATGGGTAATTCTGGGATGTTGTTGTAAGAAAGCGTGAACTCCTTGCTTTAGTTTGCCAGTACCGTGTCCATGAATAATCCATAGGGGTCCAGCGGCTTCAGAAATGGCTTTGTCTAAGATATATTCGCCATCAGCTACGCGTTTTCCGCGCAAATCTACAGTATTTTGAGAGGTGCGAATGGCTGGGGCTGGTGGTGGTGTAACTACGGCTGGGGCTGGTTTTGCTTTAACTATGGGTTCGGGTTTTTGTCCATCTAATGATTCTATATCTTGGAGTTGGACTGTCATTTTCATGATGCCAAAACGAATGGCGAAATTGCCGTCAGCATCAGGAATTGTTAAAACTTCGGCGGTTTGCCCTAATTTGGGAATTCGCACGCGATCGCCGACTTTGGGCATAAACCCAGGTTTAGGTTTAGGTGGCGGTGCGGGTTCGTATTTTTGGGCAATTTGACTTAGGGATGCGGTGGCTTGTTGGGCATCTTGGGCGTTGGCTGTGCCTTTTTGCAAGCGGCGGATAACTTGGGCAATTTCACCTTTGGCTTGGGTAATTGCTTGTTGAACGGCAATTTCTTGGGAAGCCCGCAAATCTTTTTCTCTGGCTTCTAAAGCAGCGGCTTTGTCAGAAACTTCTTTATATAATCGTTCGGCTTGACGTAATAATTTTTGGGCTTCTGCGGCTTTGGTTTCTTGGTGGCGACGTTGGGCTTCTAAACCGGCAATGACTTGATTTACCTCGTCTGTGGCTTCTCCAACTTGAGTTTTAGCTGCTGCTACTACTTCTGGTTTTAACCCTAAACGCAAGGCAATACTCAAGGCGTTGGAACGTCCAGGAATCCCCCACAGTAGCCGATAAGTGGGTGAAAGGGTGGTTTCGTTAAATTCTACGGAAGCATTTTCAAACTGAGGATTTTCATATTTTAAGGCTTTGAGTTCGCCAAAGTGGGTACTAGCCATTGTTAGCTGGGTATGATTGGCGAGATATTTGAGTAAAGCGATCGCTAATGCACTACCCTCAACCGGATCTGTGCCTGCACCAACTTCATCCAGTAATACGAGGGACTGGTGATTGGGGACTGGGGACTGGGGACTGGGGATTGGTAGTTTTATTTTTTCTTTTTCTTCCTCTTCCTCTTCCTCTTCCTTTCTCCTGACTTCTTCCTCTTCTTCTTTCTTTCTCCTGACTCCTGACTCCTGACTCCTGACTCCTTTCTCCTCCAATGCTTCTAATATTCGACTAATACGGCGAATATGTCCTGAAAACGTGGATAAACTCTGTTGTAAAGATTGTTCATCGCCAATATCAGCTAAAACTTGCGAAAACCACGGCATTTCTACGGGTTCACGGGCAGGAACAAATAAACCCACTTTCGCCATGATAGCCGCTAATCCCAAGGTTTTTAAAGTTACCGTTTTTCCACCTGTATTTGGTCCCGTGATGGTGACTACCCGAATTTGGGGACTGATCAGCAAATCTACCGGAATGACGGGATTTCCTTGTTCGTGCTGCTGTTGCCATACTAATAACGGGTGGCGCAGATTTCGCAAGGTGATAATTTCATTGTCTTGACGATTGATAAAGCGCGGGGGGTTAGAACCTATCCACAGACTATAACGAGCTTTCGCAACTGCTAGATCTAAGGTGGTGACAATGGCTAATAACCTTTCTAAATCTGGGGTAACTGCGGCTACTTTCTCCGTCAAAGTCCGACGAATGGCTTCGGCTTCGGTTTGCTCTTTTCTGAAGATTTGCCGCAGTTGATTACCCAAGGGAACGACACTGCTAGGCTCTATATACAGGGTTGCGCCACTGGTGGAGGTGTCATGAACAATGCCGGGAATTGCGTCCTTTTGGGGGGCTTTGACGGGGATGACAAAGCGATCGCTTCTTTGGGTAATTAACTGTTCTTGAATTGCTCCCGATTTTGCTTGGATAATATTTTGGAGTTTTTGAGTAATTTGGCTGCGGATTTTCCGCAATTCTACCCGAATTTCCCCCATTTTCTGACTAGCGCGATCAGTTACTTCTCCCCGTTCATCAATACAACGGTGGATTTCCTGTTCTAATTCTGGGTACGTCCGTAATTGGGAAACTAAATCGTTTAAAACTGGGACATTTTCTTGATTATCAATGACACGGCGTAAATTTCTTGTCCCTGCCAGGGTGGTAGCGATCGCTAATAGTTCCTCTCCAGGTAAAATACTTTGGAGTATTGCCCGTTCTAGGGAATCACCGATATCTTGGATTCCTTCAAAGGATAATCCTGGATGTAAACGACTTTCCAGTTCGTAAACTTCTTTGGTTTGCGCTAATAACTGTTCACTTTCTACCTGGGTTTCAGGAATCGGCAAGTCACGCGCAACTATTGCCCCTAGCTTAGTTGCCGCAAAGGTGGAAAGGTGCTGGCACAAGCGAGGCCACTCTAGTAATTCTAAGGTTTCAGATTGAATCAAGGTTTCAACAACTAATCTGAAATTATCGTAACAATTTTAGCCGCCATCAGACTAAATCTTCAAGGATAAAATTTTTAGAAAAACGGTGACGCTGGCTGAATGCTGCCATCTAGTAGTTTATCAATCCAAAAATGACGGGGTAAAGGCAAGCAGGGGGAGAAGGGGGAGTAGGGGAGGGAAAAACAGAAGTTTTTTCCTATCATTACCCGTCAAATTTATTTTGACGGGTTTTTGGTAGTGCGGGCATCTTGCCCGCGTGAGCGAGACGCTCACACTACAGTCCATCATTTTTATCTTGACAAACTACTAGATAATTCTCTTTAATTGATTATATTTTCAAGTTAAAATCAAGGATTACAGCACCTTTGACACAGATAGAATTTACATAATGAACGCTACACAAGAACAACTAAAACTAAAATTAACACAGGCTTTAGTAGCTGCTTTTGGTACAGATTATACCAATACAGATCCAATTTTGGTTTCTGCCAGTAATCCTAAATTTGGTGATTATCAAGCTAATGTGGCTTTATCTTTAAGTAAAAAGTTGGGAAAGCAACCGAGAATTATTGCTGGGGAAATCGTTAGTAAACTAGATGTATCTGATATTTGTGAACCTCCAGAAATCGCGGGTCCTGGTTTTATTAACCTCAAATTACAAACTTCTTATTTAGAAGCACAACTTAACGCCATTCAATTAGATTCTAGATTGGGAATACCCACAGCAACAAATCCACAAAAGCAAATTGTTGATTTTTCTAGTCCGAATATTGCCAAAGAAATGCACGTCGGCCATTTACGTTCGACTATTATTGGTGATTCCATTGCCCGAATTTTAGAATTTTGTGGTCATGATGTTTTGCGGTTAAATCATGTTGGTGATTGGGGTACACAATTTGGGATGTTAATTACCTATTTGCGGGAAGTTTATCCAGACGCACTTACCACAGCCAACGCTTTAGATATTGGAGATTTAGTTAATTTTTACCGCAAAGCCAAACAGCGATTTGATGAAGATCCAGTTTTTCAAGAAACTTCCCGTCAAGAAGTTGTGAGATTACAAGCTGGTGCGGAAGATACACTTCATGCGTGGAAATTGTTATGTGAACAATCTCGACAAGAATTTCAAATTATTTATGATTTACTCAATGTTGAATTAATAGAAAGAGGTGAATCTTTTTATAATCCATTATTACCAAAAGTCGTAGAAAATCTAGCAACAACGGGATTATTAGAATCAAGTCAAGGGGCAAAATGTGTTTTCTTAGATGGTTTTACTAATAGAGAAGGTAATCCTTTACCTTTAATTGTCCAAAAAACTGACGGTGGTTATAACTATGCAACCACAGATTTAGCAGCTTTAGGTTATCGCATTCAAGAAGATAAAGCCAAGCGGATTGTTTATGTGACAGACGAAGGACAATCTAACCACTTTGCCCAATTTTTCCAAGTCGCAAGAAAAGCAAATTGGATTCCTGAAGATGTGGAATTAGTTCATGTTCCTTTTGGGTTAGTATTAGGAGAAGATGGCAAAAAATTCAAAACTCGTTCTGGGGATACTGTGCGGTTACGAGATTTGTTAGATGAAGCTATTAACCGCGCTCGTGCAGACATAGAAAATAGATTACAAGAAGATGAACGCACAGAAACAGAAGAATTTATGCAAAATGTCGCGGAAGTTGTGGGGATTAGTGCGGTTAAATATGCAGATTTAAGCCAAAATCGCACCAGCAGTTATGTCTTTAGTTATGACAAAATGTTATCTCTCAAAGGCAATACAGCCCCTTATCTTCTCTATGCTTATGTGAGAATTCAAGGTATTAGTCGTCAAGGGAATATTGATTTTACCAACTTAGGAATAAATCGCCAAATCTTACTAAAAGAAGATGCAGAATTAACTTTAGCTAAACATCTCTTGCAACTTGATGAAGTAATTAAGGAAGTAGAACAGGATTTATTGCCAAATCGTTTGTGTGATTATTTGTATCAACTCAGCGATAAGTTTAACAAATTCTATGAAAATTGTCCTGTTCTCAAATCAGAAGAACCTGCTAGAACTTCGCGGTTAATGTTATGTGATTTAACTGCAAAAACTCTCAAGTTGGGATTATCTTTGTTAGGAATTAAGGTTTTAGAAAGGATGTAATATTAAGTCCTGACGATTATAAATCTCGGCTACACAGACAAAACCCACTTGAATCATGAAACTCTTGTAGTGCGGGCATCTTGCCCGCTACATAAGTACCTCATTAGAGCGAAATCTGCTGTAAGCATCGTCATACATATCATCAGCCAAAAAAACCAACTCCATAACCAGCAATTATGTCATCACGAAACCTCTACCTTTTCTAAATCTACACCCTGTTCTTGATCTAATTCTGGTAAGTTTTTACCCAAAATTAGAACTGAAACCATCATTAATAAACTCGTCACCATAATTACACTGATCACATTCGGATCATCAAAATTACTCGTACCTATTAACAGTGCTGCGGCAAAATTGCGTTGTGCAGTTCCTACTCCTAGAACTCTTTGAGTATCAATACCAGGACCACCCAAAAGATAACCCACAGTAAAAGAAAAGATAATAAAAATAGCACAAACAAAGATCACACCATTTGTCAATAAAATAATAATTTCATGGAAATGTACAATTAACCTCACTCCTAAACCTAAAAGCAATCCAAAATTAGATATCTTGAAGATAATAGTTTGCAAACTAAGAGCTATATCTTCCGATTTGTTCTTAATTAATAACCCAATTACCAAAGGTATGATCATCATCACTATTAAAGGTTTAGCAATATCCCAAGAGTTGACTTCTACACCTTCTAAAACTAATGGTAATACAATCGGCATATAAAAAACAGTGCCGAACATTAACATCATCATCAACCCTGTAGCAAAAGCTAAATCCCCCTTAACTATTTGGGCAAGTTTAGGTAAAGCTGGCGGACCAGATGCTAATGCCATAATGATCAAACCATCTTTCACAGGTTCATTAACAGGTATTACTTGCAGCAGCAAATATACAAAAAGTGGCACTAAAACAAAATTTGCAAATAGCGATAAAACAACCAAACGAATATTACGAAGAGGTTGCCAAATCTGTTGAACAGTTAACTTTAAACCTGTACCAAACATAGTGGCAACAACAAAAGCCAGAAATGCAATTTTGTCAAGAATGGGGATAATTTCATTCATAAATTTCTTATTTCGCGCCAACAGGCAAAGAAGAAGAGAATATTCAATATGATTCTGTTAAGCCTCAAAATCTTTGTTAAAACGAACCACAGAGGCACAGAGGACACACCAGAG
>NZ_JAQMTJ010000001.1:0-2949 GCF_028330815.1 Dolichospermum lemmermannii CS-548 | reverse complement strand
GAAGAAGAGAAGAATAGTATTGAATCTGGTCAAGTGATAGGTTTTTGCTGATTTCAACCCTTATTCCTTGCACCTGATTCACCTTTTTTACCTTCAAACTCTTGATATATCTCAGTTCTAGGTTTATTCAGCAGCCCCTAACTAAGAAATATCTTTCAACTCAGCGGTACGAACCGAAAGCATCTGTGTCTGATTACCTCTTTGCACTTTCACTTGCAACGCTTGACCAAGGGTACTGTCTTCTACTACGCCTTGCAACTGTTCAGCACTAGTAATAGGGTTATTGTTAATTTGCAAAATCACATCTCCGCGACGGATACCCGCAGTTGCAGCCGGAGAATTAGGAACAACCCGCATGACTAAAACACCCGCGACTTCAGGAATTGCAAACATGGAATTAGGATCATTGTTATTTTGTTTTGCTAATTCCGGTGTTAGTGTCACCATTTGCACACCTAAGTAGGGATGAGCAACTTTGCCATCACGTTGCAATTGAGCGGCGATTACTTTAGCTTTATCAATAGGAATTGCAAAGCCAATCCCCATCGCATCGGCGCGAATTGCAGTATTAATGCCAATCACTTCTCCCAAACCATTTAATAATGGTCCACCGGAGTTACCGGGGTTAATAGCTGCGTCAGTTTGAATGAAGTCTAACCGTTTATCACTGATTCCTACTTGAGTGCTGGAACGTTTGAGGGTGCTGACAATCCCCAAGGTGACGGTATTATCAAATCCTAGCGGATTACCCACAGCGATCGCCCAATCTCCTACCTGAACATGATCAGAATTACCTAAATCTGCAACAGGTAAATCCTTACCAGCATTAATCTTAACTACAGCCAAATCTGTAACTTCATCAATGCCTTGAACTTTACCTTTAAAGGTGCGACCATCTTTCAGACGGACTGTGACTTTATCAGCCTTATCAACTACGTGAGCATTGGTGAGAATTACGCCACTTTTGTCAATAATAAAACCAGAACCTAAACCCCGTAACTGTTCAGTCGGTGATTGTTGGGGAAAGCTATCACCAAAAAACCGCCGAAAAAACGGATCTTCCATCATCGGATCATTTCGGCGCGTAATCGTTCTTTCTGTATCAATTCTCACCACTGCTGAACCTACCCGATTGACCGCCGCTGTCACAAAACTATGACTACCAATCACAGCCGTAGCCGGAGAAGGCTTTTGAGCAATTTTCATCAATGATTCAGTGACAGGATTCGGACCCGGTTCTGCGGCTGAAGGTAATACCCGCAAGGAGGTGAAAGTCAACATCACTCCTATAAAAATCGCTAAAATATGGGTACTGAGTTTTCGGATAGACCGGGACATTTGGGAAAATCGCATAATCACAACCTAATCTACAAGCCTAATTTTTGCTGTTTCTTGATAAATCTATCTACACCTATTTTTACAGATCCAGATCAGAATTCTGGTTTATTGACATTTTCGCTCATTTAAAGTTTCTTTGATTTCACGGAATCTTGGCTCAAAGTGCAGGATATTTTTTCATCTTCCCCCGCGCTCTCTGGGCTAAAATATTAATTACAGCCAAAATGGCTCAAAAATATGCAGAGAATACCCATGAATGGAGCAAACCCAGTAACTAACGAATCTTTACCTACATCAGATCACAACCATCCAGATCATACACACAATCAGGCTGATTCTGTTCATCCTCATGTCCACAGTGAAGAGTCATTACGGCGGATTGTTAACCGACTATCGCGCATAGAAGGTCACGTTCGCGGAATTAAAACAATGGTACAGCAAAATACCCCTTGTCCTGATGTATTATTACAAATTGCTGCTGTGCGTGGGGCATTAGATAAAGTAGCCAGAATTGTCCTAGATGAACATTTAACTGAGTGTATCGGTAGAGCCGCCCAAAAGGGGAATATAGAATTAGAGATTGAACAATTAAAAGCTGCTTTAGATAGATTTTTACCTTGATTATCCATAAATATCAATTTCACTATTCTTTAAATCATCAACCAAACAAACCAATAATTCTGCTTTTACATGGTTTTATGGGTAATATTCATGAATTTGATGAAGTAATTAAATTACTATTTGCTGATTTTTCCTATCTGACCATTGATTTACCTGGGCATGGCAAAACTCAGGTTTTAGACGATGAATGCTATCCCATGGCATCTACAGCCGCAGCTATTATTCAATTATTAGATGAATTAAAAATTGACCAATGTTATTTAATTGGTTACTCAATGGGAGGAAGATTGGCTTTATATTTGACTTTGCATTTTCCCCATAGGTTTATTAAAGTCATTTTAGAATCTGCTTCTCCAGGTTTAGCAACAGAAACCGCAAGATTAGCCAGAATTAAAGGTGATACTCAAATAGCCAGAAAACTATCTAGAATCATCAATCAAGATGATTTTTATGACTTTCTCAATAATTGGTATCAACAGCCAATTTTTGGTGATATCAAAAATCATCCTCAATACCAATCTATGATATCCAGTAGATTAACAAATCATCCTTTAAACCTAGTCAAGTCATTACAGTTTATGGGAACAGGTTCTCAACCAAGTTTATGGGAATTGCTAACTAAAAATACTATTCCTCTATTATTATTAGTTGGTGAGAAAGACGAAAAATTTATTGATATTAATATCGCTATGACTGAAAAATGCAACTTGGCTAAATTACAAATAATTCCTCAAGTCGGACATAATATTCATCTAGAAAACACTGTAGCATTTGTGCAAAATATACAAAAATTTTTAGATCCCCGACTTCTTTAAGAATTCGGGGATCTTGTTGTTGATTACAAAATACAATCAAACTAGGCCTCAACCGATACCATGCGTTTTTTAGCAAGATGGTTTCTGCGGAGTTTAGCAGCGCCAAAACAAACAGCTAATGATGCTGGTAGCGCAATAGGACTAGACTCAAAGGGAACAGGTGTAGATGTCGCAG